>JAGCML010000178.1 GCA_017646485.1 Kiritimatiellia bacterium | reverse complement strand
GACAATCAATTTCTCATACGATTTTTGTAAACACAGACGTGAGAGAAGATTTTTATACGATACTTTCAAAGTCTAACAAAATTCGACTACGATGGTATTTTCATTACTATGATTGTCAAGGAAATGAGAAATCAGATTCCAGCGTTTCAAGATGGATGTCAAAATCAGATCTTAAAACGATTAACAGAATTCGTTATAATGGAGATACTTGTAAGCAACCGGAAGAACCTACTCTTGATATTTATTTAGACGAATCCTTACGCTAATAATAATGATTTAAGTCCCATGTGTGGGGACTTCTTTAAAAGAGGCTTCGTGCATAGGTGTGGGGGAGCAAAAGTAAAATTTGACGTATGAGGGAGCAGTCAAAAACTGTAATTAAATAGAGCGCCTTGAGGATAGGCGCTCGTTCGGGTTGTGCTATAGAAACGTGGTTGGCGGAGTTACTTTCCGACGCAGAAGGTTGAGAAGACGCGGTCTAAGAGGTCGTCTGCGTAGGTGCGTCCTAGGATGTCGCCGAGGGCTTCTGCCGCAGCGCGGAGTTGTTGCGCAGCGGGGACATAGCCGATGTCGCCTTGGCTGAAGGCCGCGATGGCTTCCAGTAGGGCTTTGTTTGCTGTGGAGAGCAACGCAAATTGACGTTCGTTTGCCAAGGTGGCGTGGGCTGTTTCGTTTCCGCTGAGTTGCAATGCAGCGCGCAATGCGTCACAGACGAGGGTACGCGCTGCATCGGGTTGGGCCTGTGCTGAGATGGCGCGTGCACCAGGGGGCGGTGCGGTGAGATCGGCTTTAGTGTAGATGACGATGGCACCTGCTGGTGGTAAATCGTCAGCCTCTCCTGTGGTGAGATAGAGGACGGCATCGGCCTGTTCCAAAAGGGCCTTGGCGCGGGCAACGCCCTCTCGCTCAACGGCACCAGGGGCATCACGCAAGCCTGCCGTGTCGGTTAGGCGAATTGGAACGCCATCCAATAAGAAGGTCTCTTCGATGGAGTCGCGCGTGGTGCCCGCTTCTCCGCTGACGATTGCGCGTTCGTAGCCGAGCAATAAGTTGAGCAACGTGGACTTGCCGGCGTTGGGTTTTCCTGCAATGACCACCAGTGCGCCCTCTCGCATGAGGCGACTTTCATGCCATGTGTCGAGCAAGGCTTGTGCGCGTTCGGCGAGGTTTTTTAAACGTTCGGCGGCTTCGTAGAAGAAGTCGTCGGGGAGTTCGCCTTCATCAAAGTCAAGGAGGTGCTCGACCTGAACCGAGTGTGCGAGCGTATCTTCGTAGAGCGGGGTGAGCGCTTCGCCCAGACGGCCTTGGAGGTTGGCACGGGCAGCACGTTCAGCACGTGGACTGCGGGCGGCAATGATATCTGCCACAGCTTCGGCTTGCGTCAAGTCCATGCGCCCATTGAGGAAGGCGCGTTTGGTAAATTCGCCAGGTAGGGCCGGACGAGCACCAAGTTCCCAGAGGCGTTCTAAGACGCGTTGGGGCACAATTTTGCCGCCGTGGACATGGAGTTCGATTGTGTCTTCGCCCGTATAACTCTTCGGTGCGCGGAAGAAGAGGAGAATCGCATCATCCAAGATGTCTCCCTTCGCATCGTAGAGTGAGGCGTAAGCGAAGGTGCCAGCCTTGCGTTGCGAGGGGGGCGTGCTCAAACGGGTGAGTTGGTCTGCGATAGCATAAACGGTGTCACCGCTAAGACGAATGACAGCGACGCCACCCATGCCGGGGGCTGTCGCAAGGGCTGCAATGGGTTCAGACATGGGTACACCTCACAGCGTAGGCAAAGAGTGCTTCCTCAACCGTTTGGACGGGCGCAACCACGGCCGGTTCAATCCCCGCCTTACGCAGAATGGCGGCGGTGGGTTCGCCCATGGCGATGACCTCTTTTGTGTGATCTGTTGCAGAGGCCAACCATGCCTTTGCCGCGCTGGAGGAGGCGAGGAAGACTGCATCATGTGGGGGCGGTGTCTCGGTGGGACACGAAAGTGTGCGATAGATGGGCAAATCCTTCACCTTGGCGCCACGTTGCTTCAAGGCCTCTGCGAGCGAAGTGCCCGCTTCTTCGCTTCGAATACGCAGGATTTTCATCCCAGAGAGGTCTTCAGGCAGCGCGGCGAGGAGTCCCTTCGCCGTGAAGTGGCGTTCGGGTTGGACGATGTCCGTATTGAGCCACTGAAGGGCCTTCGCCGTGGCAGGGCCAGTCACCGCAATCTTTTTGGGGATAAATTGGATGGGGCTCGTCATTTGTTTGAACAAGTACTGCGCCGCAGTCGCTGAAGTGACCACTAAGAGATTGTAGGCCTTACTTGGACGAATCTTCACCGTTGCGCAGGGTTCAAATTGGATGAGGGACTGCACAACAGGAATGCCGCCATGGTCAGTCACCGCCAGACGGGCTTTTTGTGCCACGCTTTCACTGCCTGTAATCCAGATTTTGCGTCCTGCGAAGGCGCCATTGAGCGGAAATTCACGGGTGGTAAAGTCGCCGAAGAGCAATAATCCTGGACGTTCAATGGAGAGGGTGGCGTGTTGGGCGAGTTCGCCTGCGGTACCACGTACAATGCTTTGGGCTGGGGTGCCCGCATCATAGACAATGGCATAGGGCGTCTCTGGTGGATAGTCCTTTGCCAATTCGGTGGCCATGCTCAGTGCCATAAACCACACTTGCGGCATGGCTTTGCCAGTGCTTCGAGGGGTTGCTACCTGAAAACCGCGCGCTTCGCCGCGTCGGGTGAGGAGCATGCCGGTGGCGGTGGTGGCGGTATTGAGTGCGCTCACGCCAGGAAAGACGCGGAAGGGAATGCCATCTGCGGCGAGGGCATCGGTCTCTTCGGTGAGTCGTCCAAAGAGTCCGGGGTCTCCACCTTTGAGACGGAGGACGCGTTGGCCGCGACGAACGTGTTCGCCGATGAGAGCAGTGATTGCTTCTTGCTTCAAGGCATGCTGACCACTGCGTTTGCCGACATAAATCTTTTCAACCGGTTTGTCGGGTTCGCCTGCTTCATTTAAAAGGGAGGCATCCATAAGGGCATCGTAGATGATGCAGTCTGCCGCCTTAATTTCGCGGAGCGCAGCCAAGGTACAGAGTTCGCCATCGCCCACACCTGCACCTGCGAAGCGCACGCTCTTTAGGTAGAGATTGCGAAGGGTGCGGAGGCGAACGTCATCCCGACGGAAGGTGATGGCCAGATAACCTTGTCCAGGAGGTGGGGTGAGTTCGGTTAAAGGGATGTAGGAGTGGATGCGATGGGCCTGGTTGAGGCGGTGTAGCGCCGCCGCAGCGATGACAATCGCATCGTATTTGCCGTCATCTAATTGTTGGAGACGGGCAGGGATTGCGCCACGCAGGGTGAGGCGTTCGGCCTTGGGAAAGTGGGTGGCCGCCCAGGTTTCACGGCGTCCGCTACTGATACCAATGCGTTGGGGCTCGGTTACGCCCTCCCGAAGCACGAGTGCATCGCGTGGATCTTCACGCCAGGGCAACCAAAACCAGTCCAGTGTTGCGGGCAGTCCTTCTGGGGGCAAATCCTTTGCCGAGTGAATCGCACAGTCAATGGTGCCGGCGAGGAGTGCCTCATCGAGATCTTGCGTAAAGAAATTGCCAGGCGTCTGGCGTAAATCGGTGGTTTGGTCGCGGTCACCAGGCGAGGAGAAGGGGCGCAATTCAGATGTGATTCCTGTTTGTGCTGCGATGCGATCAAGCGCAGTTTGCGCTTGCAGTAGGGAGAGCTTAGAATCACGTGCACCAACGATTAGGGGGCGTTTAGTCACGGGTAATCTCCGTGTAAGTGTGCTCTGCGATGGCTAAAATGGTGTCAATGGCACCCGTTCGCGCGAGGTAGTCTCCGCGCAACACATCTAAGTCGTGCACCTCATCGCCTGTGATATTGCGCGGGGCACCGAGGTCATAGGCTGGAATGCCGAGGGCGTTTGCATCGAAGAGGGGTTCTGTGACGGTGAGGGCAGAGATGAAACGGGTCGCACCTTGTACGGCACTTTGCCATTGGTCGAGCGGACGGCAGTCCACACCTTCAATGGGATGGCGGTGGTAGAGCATCGTGACCTCAAGCCCCATTTCGCGGGCTTTGGCAAGGGCAGCGCGCCCCAGGGAACCCGTTCCAGCGATAACCACGCGCCCTGTGGCACCTTCAAGGGCCAGGGCTTCCACTTCCACTTGTGGGATGTAGGGCGCAATGGCGGCGCGAAGGGTCTGGGCGCGTTGGAGGGCTTCGGCATAGGCGCGTTGCAGTTGGCCATTGGCCCAACCCGCTGAGAGCGCCGTGTCCACAGCATCGCGGACCTGGCCAACGATATGAAACTCGCCAATCATGCGTGCTTTGAGTCCTGCCAAGACATAGGAGAGGTGGCGCATAGCCGCTTCGCCATGGTAGGTGTAAGCCGAGGCAGGAAGATGAAAGGCGTGCGTTAAGAGGCCGCTTCGGATGAGTTCGGGTGCCGCCCAAGCGATGATTTCAGTGCGATTGCAGGTGGTGAGGAAACACCATCCGTAGAGTCCAGAGAGGAAGGAGAGGCGCTCGGAAAGGAGTTTGGCTGGGGGCAGGGGACAGGCCGTGTCAATGCCATGGATGAAGAGAACGCCTGGCGAACATTGGGTGAGGCGGCGGGCTAAGGTGTCTTTCACCTCTTTGGCGGTGCGACAGCTGCGGCCATTGGTTGAAATGCTAATGAGAAGATCGTCGGTGCGGAGGGTCGCAGGCACAATGAAGTCGCCCTCTGCCCAGTTGCCATCCGCACAGCAACACGGCACCTGCGCTTGGCGTGCGGCTTCCAAGATTGCGCGATTGACGATTTTGGAGTCTGTGCAGGCGATGACCAGCGCACATCCCGTCACATCTGCGTCCTCAAAGGGGCGTGCGAGATGTTCAATCTGCAGCGTGGCGAACTCTGGCAACGCCGTTGGGCAGACGAGTTTGACGTGCGCTCCAGCATCTAAAAGGGATTGTGTTTTGCGCAACCCCACACGTCCCCCGCCCACTACGAGGACGGTTTTCGCTTCAATGAGCAGGTTGACAGCAAAGGTATTACGAACAGGACGCATGGCGAATGACGAATGACGAATTATGAATGATGAATGATGAATTACGAATTATGAATTACGAATTGCATTTGTTGTGAGTGAACTTTTTGCGCGTAATTGAAACAAGCAGTTTGATTAACTCATTACAATCATCATACATAGACTCAAATTGTTCCTTTGTTAGTATAGCACTTTCATGAAGCAATTCCAACCAATATGCACTTTCATCAGCTTCCTTCAATGAGATGAATAATTTTGCATGAAAATCCGCATCTGATTGTGCACGTTGCGCTTCTCGAATGTTTGCGCCAATACTCGTTCCACTACGAAGTAGTTGCTTTGATAAAATCACCTCACGTTTTTCATCTCTTAAATAAATGTATAGCTTAATAATCCTTAACGCAAATTGTTTACTTTTTTCTAAAATGACATTCTTTTTCATCCCACCCTCAATTCATAATTCATCATTCGTAATTCATAATTCGTAATTCATAATTCATAATTGGATTACAGGGAGTTCGAGCCATTCTGCTTCGGGGAAGAGGTGGGCGGCTTTTCGACGCAAGAAGTCACAAGATTCATTATCAATAATGAGATCCTTGCGTCCAGGGAAACGATTATAAATGATGTGCGAGAGGCGCAGGTGACGTTGTTTGAGCGCTTCAAAGGCTAAGAGCGTGTGGCTAATAGACCCCAAAACACCTCCCGTGACAAAGATAATTGGGTGGCCTTGCGCCTGTAAGTAGTCAATCGTGAGGAGGTCTTCGGTGAGGGGCACCATGAGACCACCGGCGCATTCTAATAAGACGTCATCATAGCGCGCATTGAGTTCGGCTGTTGCCGCGGTGATTTTGTCTAAATCCAAGGGGCGTTGGTCAATCTTGGCAGCTAAGTGTGGCGAACACGGATAGCTGTAAATTTCGGGCATAGTAAGACGGGTTTCGTCTTCAGGAAGCAGAGAAATCCCCATCATTTCGCGGTGACGTAAGATGTCCTCTGAAAGTCCCGTATTACCCGTCTGCACCAATTTCTGTGTGATGACACGCTTTCCCGAGGCCATGAGCCGTTTTGCCCACCAACCCGTTGCGATGCTCTTGCCGGCATCTGTGTCTACACCACTAATGACTGTTACCATGATTCGCTCCGAAGATGAGCCAGTATTCTACCAAAAACCACGAATCGATGGGATTTGACGCTATGCTATTTTTGCATTGCGCAACGCGGTTAGCGGTTGGCTTTTATGCGAAGACTGGCACCTGTGGCGCAGGTACCAGTCTGTGAATACGCATGATGCCGTTTTTAGTTGAGGGGCGGGAGGGTGAAGTAACGGCAGGAGGCGGGGAAGTATTGGCGTTGGGGCGCATCATAGGTGGTGGGCTTGGCCTGCGCATCCCCCAAAGGACGAACCGTGACCGAGGCCTTGCGATCCTTGCTGGCGAAGGTGAGCTCGTACTGTTTTCCGCATTCAAGGGTTACATCAAAACTGTAATAGGCGCCTTCGCGGCGGAAGCCAACCTTCCCGTCATGCGGGGTGACTGCGTAGAGCGCAAGTTCGTCAGAGGCATCAAGGCAGTGAAGTCCCGCTTGAACCGTGACGGTGAAGGTGCGTTCCCATGCAGACGGAGGGGTGGTGCCCAGGAAGGGCGCTTGCGCTTGCACCATTTTGAGGAAGGCTCCATAGGGTGCGTCGTTGGTGGGGGACCATGTTTTTTGTGCGAAGACGGCGCAGTTCTTCTGGATCATCGGGAGAAGGTCGCGGCCACAGAGACCTGGGTCGGTCATGAAGGAGTTGTCATTCCAAACAGCCCAAGCCGCCCCGAGGAGGCGCGGGTGATTGGGGTCAATGCTCCAGTCATGACCATGCTTCTTGAAGTTGCCCGGGGTCCAAGTTTCGTAAATGGGCTTCGTATTGAGGTCATCGCCGTAGGCGCCAATATTGCCCGTGCCATTCGGAACGACATAGGCGTTCGCATCTAAGATATTAATGATGTCATATCCCTCTGCGATTGCCTGACGAGGATCCTGCCAGTCCAATGACCAGATATGCATTTGCGTACCCTTGACCACCACCGGCGTCTTACCCTTCTTGGCGCGTAAGGAACCCCAAAAGCGTGGCGTCTTCCCCTTGGCAATGATGTGCTTTAAGAGTTGGTCGGTAAAGGCGCGATATTCTTCTGCGTCTCCGTAGTATTCATCGGTACCAATGTGGATGACGGCATTGGAAAAGATGCCTTCATCAATGTATTCATCAAAGATTTTCGTGACAAAGGGGAGCGTTTCTGGATTGCTTAAATCGAGCATGGCAGCACGTTCGCAGTCATGTTTCTTCCCCACAGACCCCTTGTACATCAAGTCCGGACGGATGCGTACCATTGCTAAAGCATGCCCTGGCACATCGATCTCAGGAACGATTTGGACGCCCATCGCAGCCGCTTTTTCTACGAGCGCTTTGAATTCGGCCTTGGTGAAGGCGCCATCGGTTGCCGAGAGCCCAGGCAACGAGGATTCCAAGCGGAAAGCGCCAGCAGAGGGTTCAAGCTTGAGCGCATCGGTGGCTGTTTTGACAGTAGGGTAGTTGTGCAACCAGATATAGTTGTCGGTGAGGTGCAACTTCAAATCATTCAATTTATAGTAGGCGCAGTGTTGGATGAGTGTTTCAATCGTGGAGTACGCAAAGGGCTTGCGACCACAGTCAAACATAAACCCACGCACAGGATACTGCGGCCAATCGATTGCCGTGCCGCAGGGGAAGGTATTGGCCTGCTTGTGGAAAACCTGCAAAAGCGTACGCGTGCCCCAGAAAGCACCCAAAGGCGTCGGAGCGGTAATCGTAATTGCATTCGGCGTGACCTCCAGACGATAACCCTCTGGATTTTCTAACACGCCAGGTTGCACCTTGAGGCGAATGTCACCGGGTTGGGCAGGGGCTTCAGGGGAGACGCAGGACGCTTGCAACTCTTTTGCGAAGATCTCGGCATGGGTGCGCAACTGTGTATTTGTCAAATCGAAGACCAAACGAGGACGCTCCGGAAGCGTATAAGACGCAGGCGCATCCGTCCACTGACGCAGATTGGGAATAACCTCAGGCTTGGCAGCAAAACTAACCATCGCGACAAAAAGTAAAAAAGCAGAAAATAAACACTTATTCATAGGTAACCTCGTGCGTATAAAAGGATATTAGAAGTATAACACTTAATCCCCGAAAATTCAAGGCGGCTGGCCCTGTGGATTACGATGCTGCGCATTTGTGGATTTCCCAGTCCTACGGTCTCGGGCGCATCTATCCGCTCGCAGTGCTCACTGTGGATTAGCCGCTTCGCGGGGCGAGCCGTGCTCGCTCGGTACAGGCTATCGCCTGCCTAATGAACCGGGGGCTTTAGTTTAATGATGAATGATGAATTGATGAATGAT
>JAGCML010000177.1 GCA_017646485.1 Kiritimatiellia bacterium | reverse complement strand
CTGCCACCCCACCCTTTTCCCACATCATCATCTCCCTCCATCACCCCAATCGCCCCCAACAAAATGGTTTAACACTACGAAATGATGCGTTTTGCCTAACCTCTGCGTGTGGATGTGGCTATGCCACAGTTTAGGGTTTCGTTCGCTACGCTCACTGGAGTTCGGAGTTCAGAGTGAAAGACTGCCAGTGTAGATTTTAGAAACCACAAAATACTCAAAATACTCAAAAAGGGCGCTACGCGCAGGACTGCCAGTGGGAAGGACTGCATGTAGATTTTAACACTAAGAACACTCGGAGATGCGTCGAGCTTTTCGTAACACTAGGCTTCGCCCACGAAAAGCCAACGCATCTGCAAAGCATGAGCTTTACTTCGCAAGCATGCGGAAGATCTCACAAGGCGCCTTACCATCGCCACCGCAAGTCTGACACTTCGGTTTATTCCGCTTCAAGCGAGCGGCTGTAAATGACTTGGAATCCCCCAATGTACGATGCTTCTTCGCCGTACGATTCCCAAACGCATCATACATCTTCTCGCGTTTTCCTAAAGACTGCGACTCCTGCTTTGCGGCCGCCTCAGCTGCATCAATCTTTTCTTGGTCAATACCAGTCCCATCACACGCTTTACACTCCGTCGTCCCATTCGGAGCCAAAACCAACGGCTTCAAACCATTCTGCTTAACAGCAGTGACCATCTCCTTCATTGTTGGAGGACGCACACGTGCCGCGATGCTATCAGGCACACACTTGTAATGCTTGAAGAAGTACTTATTTTTTAAGACCTTTCTCTCCTCATTGGAAAACGTCACTTGCAGTAAGTAGGCCTCCAAAACAGTTCCCACCTCATATGGCCCCATCCCCTCATCAAACTTTACCGCAGCGACTGAAGGGAAGATATTATCGTTAGAAACCTTCGCCTCATAGAACCCCTGCTCAAAAGCCGCCTGAATCTGCACACGACACAACTGTGGCACCTGCTTCATGGCATTCTCGATGACCTCCATAGAAGGCTCTCGATAGATCTTTTTACCATTGATTGTGAGGTTAGAACCCGCAAGCTTCCATGCCTTAAATTGAACAATTTTCCCATCAACAATGCGGTACATATCCTTTAACTGTTTATTGTAAATCTCTTTGAACTGCGCTGGAGAAAAGGTTTTCCACTCTTTAGGGTCTCCATAAGACAAATATTTTGCCTTTAACTGCGGCTCATCAATATCCTGAGCATACAACTCCATCTGCGACTTGAGCAGAGAACCATCCCCCTCAACAATCACCTTCTGCGCATGCGCCACCATGGCAGACAAGACGATGCAACCACATAAAAAGCTCACCCATTTCGTCTTCATATTCTCCAACCTTTCCGCAATCAATCTATCAAACACTACTATCCTATCAAATATACCCCCTTAAGACAAGAGAAAGTTGACGGTTTAGGGGTCGGTCGCTACGCTCCCCTACGTTCAGAGTTTCTCAGTCAAAATTCATAGTTCGTCATTCATCATTCAAATTGGGCTTCGCGCAGGACTGCCAGCGTGAAGGACTGCATGTGGTTTTAGCGCAAGCCAATGCGAAGGTACGCCAAAGGCGACGCTGGGGTGAGGCGAGGGATGCGCAAGCGCAACACCATGCTTGTCAGCGGAGGAAAAATAAACTATAATGGGGCGGTGTTAGAGAGAGGCTGATGTTTGCATGTGTTTTACTGATGGCATGCTCTTTTGTTGCGTCTCTCTCGTCCTTTAACGCTTGTTTTGCTATGTCATTGCGTCGTGTTGCGTTTTGCTATCCTCCGATTCCCTCTGAAAAGGGGGTGCCATTGCTTTCGCAGAATCGCCAATTTCAGTGGTTTAGTCATCCGACTGCGATTTATCCTGTGGTACCCGCCAGTGCGGCAACGCTCCTTAAAAGCCGCGGTTATGAGGTGGGATGGTTAGATGGGATTGTGCGCAATCTAACACCAGATGCTTATTGGACGGAATTAATTGCTTGGCAACCCGATGTTATCTTTCTTGAGACCAAAACGCCGGTCGTTCACTTTCACCTTGCGTGGGCGGCGGAACTCAAACAGCGTCTGCCCCACTGCCAATTGGTGATGGCGGGGGATCACGTCACCGCCCTACCCGATGAAATCTTAAAGAGCGGCCATGTGGATGCCGTCTTGAAGGGTGGCGACTATGATTTCGCACTCTTATCATGGTTGGAGGGGCGCGAGTATCCCGTTGATTTAGCCTCGCTCCCGCAGATTGACCGCAGTCTTACGCGTTGGAAGGATTATGCCTACCGCAATGGCAACTTTGCCAAAACGCCGGGTGCGTACATCATGAGCGCACGCGACTGTTGGCACGGGAAGTGCACCTTCTGTTCTTGGACCACGCTCTACCCGACCTATCGCGTTCGCCCAGTAGCGGCCGTCTTGGATGAAATTGGGGCGCTGATTGAACTTGGCGCAAAAGAAATCATGGACGACGCAGGTAGTCTACCCATCGGACAATGGTTGAAGGACTTCTGTGCGGGAATGATTGCACGCGGCTACCATCGCAAGGTGCGGATTGACTGCAATATGCGCTTTGGGGCGCTCACGGCTGAAGACTATCGCATGATGCGACGCGCAGGGTTTAGGTTGGTCCTCTTCGGCGTAGAATCTGCGAACCAAGCCACGCTTGACCGCCTAAATAAACGTCTCACCCTCGAACAGATTCGTGACGGCGCAAAGGCCGCTTCCGCTGCTGGTCTCGATGTGCATATCACGCTCATGTTTGGTTATCCCTGGGAAAACGCAGCAGATGCGGCACGAACGGTCGCCCTTGGACGCGAATTCCTTCGCACAGGTGCAGCCGCCACGCTGCAGGCAACGTGGTTGGTCCCCTATCCTGGCACCCCACTTTTCAAATCATTAGATGCGGCAGGCGAACTCCTCACCTACGACTGGTCACGCTACGATATGCGTTCGCCCGTGATGCATTCCCCTCTCACTGAAGATGAAATTCGTGCGTGTGTCTCGGCGACCTATCGAGGATTTCTTCACCCGATGGCCCTTCTGCGCCAACTCCTTCGTGCGCTCAAGCATCCAGCCTACCTCCTTCGCGGCGCGGCGGCCCTCGCAGGACATTTGCGCGACTTTGTTCAACACTCTTCTAAGCGTTGAAGCCTAATTCCTACCGTTTTCACACCCTCTGGTAAGGCCGCAGGACGCATACCTGGCACGGCCAAAATCGTATCCGCCTCATCACAAAAGAGCGGATAACCATTTCGAGCGGATGCAGGAATGCGCAACTCCGTCAACACATCCTGTACCTTTCGCGACCCCTTCAAGCCTCGTGGACGGAACCTATCTCCAGCCCGACGCGCACGGACTGTTAATGGCAAGGGCAAGCGTAAGTTCGCCGCCTCATCTCCCACCGTAATCTGCCACTCCCCAAAGTGATAAATGCCAGGCGCATCCACTAAAATGGAATCAGGTGCAGGCGCATCTGTTGGACGGCGAACCTGCCACTGCGTTTCAGCAAGGCGTGCAATCACACGGTCGCCTGAGACATTCGTGGTGGTACCAGGCGCAAGCGTGAGCAAGGTTTCCGTCTGACGGCGAGTCAATTCACCCCACCATCCACGCAAGATACGTCGCAATAACACTGGATGAAGGTCGGGG
>JAGCML010000003.1 GCA_017646485.1 Kiritimatiellia bacterium | reverse complement strand
GGGCTGGATTGAGTTCGGGGATTTCAATTTTAGCACCGGGTTCGGCACCGGCCCAGGTGGCGCGATTGGCATTAAATTCGGTGACCAATTTCAAGATGAGCGCATCGTGTTTTTGGTAGCGATCATCCTCAAACCCCTTAAAAATCGGCACGGAGAGGACGGTGGCTTTGGGGCGCTCAACGGGTTTGGCGCGCTCGGTTTTGGTGAAGGCTGAGGCGGCGAGGAGTTCGCGATATTGTGCTTCGAAGCGACTGATGAGTTCGGCGTCTTCCATGTCGGTGAAGCGTTCGTCCAACATCAGATTGCCGAAGCGATCAAAGCGATAGGTGCGATCCTGCCAGATGAGGTCAAAACGGCCTTTGCCCTGTGTCTCAATTTCTTCCTCTTCGCGGACGAGTTTCATCCATTGTTCGTGGGCGCGTTGGCGAATGGCGACACGGAGGGTGAGTTCATCCATGCGGAGGAGGAGGTCGCAGAAGCCAGGAACAGTTTCGGGTTTGAGCGTGAGGGTGAGGGATTCGGGGAGGTTGAGCTGTTTGGCCCAGTCGCTATCTTGAACCGGACGTAGTACAACGGTATTTTGTGCGAAGAGTAGGGGGTCTGTTGGCAAGAGGAGAAGTGCCGCAATCTTCCGTAAATACCGTGTAAAACGTGTGTTCATCTGCGTTTCCCCACGAAGAAGAAGGGTTCATAGGTGAGTGTGACCTTCCCCCCATCTCCGACAAATTGACGGTTGTAGTCGGTGACGAAGGTGGCGAGTTGTCGCCGGGTCCAGAGTTGGGTTCGTCCTGCGCCTGTGGCGGTGACTCCCGTTTCCTTGAGGTGACGGAGCACGTCCCACCCCGATTCAAAGTGAAGCACGCAGGTGCGGTGTTCGCTTTCCAGGGGTTCAAAGGCCTCGCTGAAGGCTGCAACAAAGCCGTCAAAGTCTGGATAGTCTAATCCATAACCCGTCAATTGGCGGACTTCGGTGAGGGTTTTGGGGCCAAATCCCGAGACGGCTAAAATGCCATCTTTGGGCAACACCGCTGCGCAGCGCGTGGCGAAGGCGCGTAAGTCGTCAAACCATTGGACGGCAGAGGAGGAGACAATCACATCGAATTGACCAGGCCACTGCAAAGTCTGTGCATCGCCAGGGAGGAAGGTGGTGCGAGGCACATTGGTGAAGCAGACCTCCATCTCGGGGCAGATGTCATTGAGCACCATCTCAGAGGGGGCAAAGCGTGCCGCCACTTGGCGGGTGAGTAGGCCTGTGCCGCAGCCAATTTCTAAGATGCGCGGGGCTAAGGTGTGCAGGTGACGACCCAGAAGTTCGGTGAGTAAATCAGCGGCAGTACGCTGAACCGTCGCCTGCGTTTCGTAGGTGGAGACGGCTTTTGCAAAGCGGTTGACGATTGTACTTGCACCAATCAAAGAGGGCGTCCTTTTAAGAGGGTTTCAAAGAGGTCGGGTTGCCAATGAGCCCCAGCGCACTCGATGAGGTCGGGGAAGGCGGCTTTCTGGGCGGCAATCGGGAAGATGCGGTCTTGCGAACAGCCGATGGCGCGGGTCCAGGGGAAGGCAACTTCGGGGCGCGTGCGAATGGCTTCGCCTAAGGCGGCCAGTTCTGCGCCGAGGTCTTCCGTGGTGCGTTGGGGAGCGTGGGCCATGAATTCCGTTAAGGCGGCAGCACCTCCGCACATGCGTTTGCGGAAGCGGGCCAACCCCGCTTCGGAGTAGGTGGTCAGGGTGCCGTCAAAGATTGCCGGCGGAATGCCGCGTGTTTCATCAATCGGCCAGGGTGTGCCATTGACAGCCGTGGCCGATTGAAGGTGTGCGGTGGGGCACGTTTGCTGGGCGGCCCAAACGCCCATGCTCCACGCAAGCACTTCAATGGGACGATCTTCCAGAGGAAGTGGCGTGGATAAATCGGTGTAATCCCAAACGATTAGGGTGTCTCGTTCGCCCATAAAGCGTTCGAAGACATGGTCATCCATGCCCCAACCAGTGTAAAAAACACAGAGGGATGCTGTTGATTTACCAGGAAAATAATGCCACTTCATAAGAGTATTCTATCACAAAAAGGTGCTTGAGCGGTAGCAAAATGCACATTTCGCCTTACAATGTAAAGGTGGCGCTCGCGTAATCCATGCTGCTATTTGAGCGTGACAAACGCAGGATGAACGCCGCTTCCGTCCCAACGGGATAGGTTGCGGTAGGTAGGGTGAAAAGAACTTCGCGCCCATTGGGCTTTTGGAAGATGGGCGTGATGGGGCTAAGTTTATTGTCAATGCGGATAAACCAGTTGGCCGTCTCGCCCAACTCCTTGTAGTAGAGGTGTTTACCTGTGATGCGAATTAAATTGGTTTCTTCGCTG
>JAGCML010000176.1 GCA_017646485.1 Kiritimatiellia bacterium | reverse complement strand
GATGAAGCGCGAGATGCGATGTTGTTTGACTGGTTGGAAGGGCGAGTGCGCATTTGCAGCGGATGGTTTGGGCGCAACAGGATTGCGCATGGCCAATTCACTCTGACGTCTTCTGGCCGAGGGCGTAAGGAACCAATAGTTTAAGGGGTTGTAGCCGTTGCGTACAAGGGCGAGCCGATAGGGCGTCAAATCGTAGTACAAAGAACGGAAGGTGAGGCGTCGCATGAGCGTATCGTAGATTAGATAGTCCGCCGTGAGGGTGTCGGTGCGCGGGAAACCCACGCTACCTGGATTCACGACATAACGGCATCCCGGGCGCATTTGGAAGTCGGCCACGGGCAATTTGCGTACCGGTCCACTTGGTGTTTCTTGTTCAAAGAGACAGGGCACATGCGTGTGGCCAATGATGAGCAACGTAAACTTGGGCATCGCCTCCAGACTACGTGCGGCATCTTCCTCTGTTTCAAGGTAACGATAGGTTTCGGGTGCATCAAAGCAACTATGCGAGCAGGCGATGTTCTTCACCTCAAGCAGATTGGGAAGCGTGCGCAAAAACGCCTTCGCTTCATCATCTAATGCCAGAATGGCGCGTTCGGCCGTTTCCTTGGCAAAGGGATTGAAGTACTGCAAGTCAATGAGTTCTGCTGCCGCCGCATCGTGATTGCCGAGCACAATCCCCGAGGCCACCTCACGGATGCGCTCTAAGGTTTTGGCAGGTTGCGGTCCGTAGCCAACAATATCCCCAAGGCAAAGTAAATGCGTGGCACCGTGTTCTCGCGCATCGGCGATGACGGCTTCCAGTGCGGGAAGGTTAGCATGGACATCTGCAATAAAGGCAATACGCATAGGTGAGTGGCGCACAAAAGGCGCAAGGGGTCTTCTTATTGAGCTTTTAATTCTTCAACGAGCTGAATCAAGCGTACGCGACGTGCGGCAGATTCATCAGAGGCTTCGCCAGGTTTGATGCGTCCCCAGAGTTGGGTCGTTGCATTGGTGAGGGGTCCGCCAGTGGCCATCCAGAAGCCATCTCGGGAGGGGCCTGCATCAATGGTGGTCAGCGTGTTTTCATCTGCAGTAAATGCGGCTTCGGTGCAGGCAGTCCAGATGGAACCATTGTAGACCCACAAACGGCTAAAGCGCGCCCGACGCGTCTCTTCTTTGCTGAGTGTGTCACGACGGAAGTCTTCCACAAAGGAGTAGGGACCCGTTAATTCAGGAACGCCGTTGGTGTAGAGCGTGGAGAAGGTCGCCATGCGGAACCAGTCAGACTTGCGCTCATCCCAAACCCAACACGTATAAGTGCTGCGTATGCCGCCCACGGCATCCACTGAAACGGCCATGCGAACCGGTTGATTCATTTCCCACTTCAGTGGCATCATCGATTTGCCACCTGTACCTTCGCCACCGAAACGTTGAACATGGACATTCTCACCATGGTAGAGCATCTTTGTGCGCATGTGCTCTGGCACAATAGATTGGTCAGCGGTGAGATCGTGTGGGTCGCTGGGTTCCCAGATGGAGAAAATCGCGATGTGGGTCCCATCCAGTAATTCTTGGATGCCACAGTAGCCCGCGTCAAATCCAAGGAGACAGAAATAAGAGCCTGGCGTTGATTGTTCGGGAGTGGCTTCAATGTAAAAAACCTGCGCAGGCCCCTTCCATTTGCGGTAATGAAGGTGAACGCTACGGGCTTGACGAGCGGCTTGTGCCTCTCCACTCTGTTGCGCCCAAAGCAGTGCCGATGAGAGAACTGCTAAAAGGAATATTGCGATACGCTTCATGATGCACGCTCCTTTTTAAAGGATGATATACGAAAGGCGAACACTTACATTATAAGATTTTATCCGAGATGCAAATGATTTTTCTTTTTACTAATGTAGGATTGTGCTTTCTATAATGCACCATAATGGCGCACGCTGGAGCGTGCTGTGGATTTCCCAGCACTTCGTGCTCGGGCGTATCTATCCAGGCCTGTCGGCCCTGTGGATTTGTGGGAGAGATGTAGGGTGACGCCGCACCCTGCGGCACTACTCATAGGGATGCGGCTGATGCCGCTTCTGCTGACGCACACACTATGTGAATGAGCCAGCCTACGGCTGTAAGAAAGGGATGCGGCTGATGTCGCGGTGGCGGCTTACATGTATCATCGTCTTCTTTCACTGCGGAGGGGGCTAGGGGAGCGTGGCGCTTGTCTATCCTTAACCTATTTGAGATGCAGACCGTAGCCTGCTTATCTATCTTCATCATTTTCACTCCGTTATCCTATTAATAGCACGCGCGTGCGAGGGCGTATTTGCTGGGCTTATCTCAAGCATCCATACAGAAAAAGCAACACGGGCGTTCTGTTAGGAATGCCCGTGTGGGGTGTATGCGAAGTGAGGGTTAGGCTTACTTCGCTTTGAAGGAGTCCTTCAAGGTGACGGTGCGGTTGAAGACCGGTGCACCAGGCTTGGAGGCATGGACGTCTGGCGTGAAGTAGCCGACGCGTTCAAACTGGTAGTGTTCACCAGGAAGTGCATCTGCGAGGAGGGGCTCAACGTAACCCGTAATGGTCTTCATGCTTTCGGGGGCAAGGGCGTCTAAGAAGTTGCCACTCGGGCAGGCCATGGGGTCTTCCATTGCGAAGAGGCGGTCATAGAGGCGAACCTCAACGGTTTTGGCGTACTTTGCGCTGACCCAGTGGATGGTGCCCTTGACCTTACGGCCGTCGGAGGGGTTGCCACCCTTGCTATTAGGATCGTAGGTGCCGTGGATTTCGGTGACGTTTCCAGCTTCATCCTTCACGATATGGGTGCAGGTGAAGAGGCAGAGACCACGCAGACGAACTTCGTTGCCAACGGTCACACGGAAGAACTTCTTAATGGGGACTTCCATGAAGTCATCGCGATCAATCCAGAGTTCGCGACCCGCGTGAAGCGTACGCTTACCTGCGGTTTCGTCTTCGGGGTTGTTGGGGACTTCAGCGGTGAGTTCGGCTTCTTCGGGGAGGTTGTCAATGATAAGTTTGACAGGATTCAATACGGCCATACGACGCGTAGAGATGCGGTTCAAATCGTCACGGACGCACCATTCCAAGAGGGCGAGATCGGTGAGGGATTTGTATTTGGAGATACCCGTGCGTTCGCAGAGGTCGCGAATGGCGGCAGCGGTGTAACCGCGGCGACGCATACCCGCAACGGTGGGCATGCGAGGATCATCCCAACCGTCGACGTGTCCTTCTTCCACCAATTGACGGAGGAGTCGCTTACTCATCACGGTGTAGGTGAGGTTCAAGCGAGAGAATTCACGCTGCTGCGGGCGGATGGTTTTGCCATCGCGCACGACGAGGCGGCCCTGCTCAGCGAGGCGGTCAATGACCCAATCATAAAGGGGACGATGGACTTCGAATTCCAAGGTGCACATGGAGTGCGTGACACCCTCAAGCGCGTCTTCGATGGGGTGTGCGAAGTCATACATAGGGTAGCAGTGCCACGTGTCACCCGTGTGATAGTGGGGTTGGTTGACAATGCGGTAGATAACAGGGTCGCGGAAGTGGATATTGGGCGAAGACATGTCAATCTTTGCACGCAGGCAGTGGGTGCCTTCGGCAAATTCGCCTGTGCGCATCTTGCGGAAGAGGGCGAGGTTTTCTTCAGGCGTGCGATCGCGATAGGGGGAGGGTTTGCCAGGTTCTTGCGGGATGCCACGATAGGCTTTCCATTCTTCCTGGGAGAGTTCGCAGACATAGGCCTGGCCGCGCTGGATGAGTTCTTCTGCGATTTCCCACATGGTATCGAACATGTCGCAGGCATAGAAGAACTTATCCCAGGAGTAGCCCAACCACGAGATATCCTTCTTCAGTTGCTCAACGAATTCGTCGGTTTCCTTGGAGGGGTTGGTATCGTCCATGCGCAGGTGGCACTTACCATTGAATAACTTCGCCATGCCGAAGTCAACCCAGACAGCCTTGGCGTGGCCAATGTGAATCCAGCCATTGGGTTCTGGCGGGAAACGCGTGACGACCGTGCCGTCGTTTTTGCCAGCGGCGAGGTCTTCTTCAATCCATTGACGCAAAAAGTGACGTGCGGTATCCGATTCAGTCACGGGAGTAGATGACGCTTTTCTTCCATAATAAATGCATCCTTAAAACAAAAATCCGCATAAGTATATCAAATTGCGTGCAAGAGGAGCGTGTTTATACGTATTTTGCTACACTATTCATATGAAGTTTTCGCTTTCTACCTCGTATTTTGCAGGGCACCGATATGCTCCAGATGTGATGGCTGCTCGTACGGCCGCGCTTGGCTTTGGTGCAGTGGAGTTGGGTTATTTTACGCGTGATGTGGAGTTGGACGCATGGGAAGATGCGTTGGCCGCAGAGGGACTCACCGTTTCCAGCGTGCATGCGTTTTGCCCGATGCCATTGGGAATGCCGCAATTAGGGCCCGAGGTGTTTAGTTTGGCTGCGCCAGATGCAGAGGAACGCCGTGCTGCGATTCAGGCGATGTTGCGCACGTTAGATGCTGCGGCACGCTTTGGTGCGCAGGCAGTAGTCACGCATGGCGGACGTGTCGAACTGCGTGAGCCAGGTCGCTTTTTTGGAAGTCGTCCTTATCGTTCCCAACTCTCTCGAGCGTTGCAAGCATTGGGGCACGCCGATTTAGACTTAGTGGCGCAGGAACGCGCTTATCGTGAGGCGGCCGCACCGCAGTGGTTGGATGCGGTGTCCTTTGCGTTGGACCAATTATTGCCGCGCTTTGAAGATGCGGGTGTGGTGCTTGCTTTTGAGAATCTGCCAGGCTTGGAGGCCTTTCCTGATCCTGCAGAGTGTGCCTTTTTACGTGAACGGTTCCCCTCGCCCTGCTTGGCCGCGTGGTATGACATTGGCCATGGCGAACGCCAAGCGCG
Organism: Kiritimatiellia bacterium; assembly: GCA_017646485.1. Taxonomy (GTDB): domain Bacteria; phylum Verrucomicrobiota; class Kiritimatiellia; order RFP12; family DVOR01; genus Spyradenecus. The sequence continues at coordinate 6,427 of JAGCML010000176.1, read as the reverse complement.
CACGGGCGACTGGCCGGTTGCCGAAACATTAAATTTGACCTTGCCCTTTACCGTAGGAACGCATATTCACGATGTCCGTGATTTGGAAGAAGACCATTGCGCACCTGGTGAGGGAGAGGTGGATTATGAGGTGTTATTGCCCTTATTGCAGAAGCCTGGGCTGATTCGGGTCTTCGAACCCTCACCGATGGTAGCAGAAGATGCGCTTCGTGCAGGGCGCGAACGCCTGGAGCAACTGTTGGCCGATGTCGTGGAAGAATAACAGATCTACGCATTCGGTGTGACATCAAAGCGTATGTGAGAGGGTAAAAAGTGCCGAATTTCGGATTGATTCCTCGTGTGGCGTACGATTGTGCACCACGCGTATTTTTTGTGTGGTAAAGTCGGCATGTGAGCGGATAATGCGACGGGAAGTGGGGGTGACAAGGTCTATGGGGTGTGTATTTTTGAGTTTTACTCATTAATTGTCTATAAAAAAGACTTGTCATAACTCCTTTTATGGTATACTTACATAGTGAAGATGATTACGCGAAGAACATTTTTGAAATCGATGACTTGTGCCCTTGGTGCGAGTGCGGTTCCTTTTTCTGCAGAAGGGGCTCCGATAAAGCCTGATGCAACGGGAATTCGCCTCTATCCACCGACAGGACATCAAGTCTTAGATGGTTCGGTGCGTGACGGCATCTTTATGGACACAGGCACAGGGAAGCCCGAAAGTGGCATGTTCGGCAATACGCGACGTTATGCAGATGGGTCGCCCCGCTTCCATGAAGGGATTGATATTGCACCTGTGCAGCCTTGGCGCCGTTCTGAAGAACCCGAAGATCGTGTTTGTGCCGTAGCCGAAGGGACAGTGGTCTATGTGAATGACTGCACCAAAAATAGTTCCCTTTATGGTAATTATGTGGTGGTGTGGCATGCGATTCCTGATTTCGGCAATGTGTACACCCTCTACGGACACTTGCACCATGTGGATGAATCGTTGAAGGTGGGCGAAAAGATTCCTGCCAGAACCGTGCTTGGCATTATGGGGCATACGCCTGACATTCCGAGGGGGCGGAGCCATTTACACTTTGAAATTGGGGTGATGTTGAATAGTTTTTACCCCATGATTGATGACCAGCATGGCGTTTGGAATGGCGCAAATCTCTTTGGAATTGATCCCTGTGTCGCCTTCGCTGCCCAACGTCATCACGGGATTTTCGATTTTGCCAACTATTTAGCCAAGAAGCCTGAGGCATTTTGTGTGGCGATTGATGGTAAATACTTGGTGAATCGCGTAGGCGGACTACGCTTGACTTGCTCGCATATGCCGTATCTGCGTCGCCATGCACCGCAAAAGATTGCGGCAGATCGTCCCTATGCAATCGCTTTTTCCCGCGAGGGAATTCCACTTTCGATTCGTGAGTTGCCAGTTGAAATCAAACCTGGCACAATCCTAACAGAGAATACAGCAGAACTTCTTCGTGGTCGTCCCTTTGTAAAGCATGGGGTTTTGACCAAACGTGGAGAAAGTCTGTTGGAAGGGCTGCTCGTTTGCCCGGGGTTCCCACCTCGTGCAACAGAAAAGCCTGGTGAAGTAGGATAAAGGAGGCCATTCAATGCGCATTCTTTTAGTAGATAATTTGTTGATTCGCCGCTATGGTAAACTTCGCATGGGGCCTGGACGAGCATTGGCCTGCGGAGCAGTCCGTGGTAATCATCGTTTGTGCGAGTTCTCTGACCGAGACTTGGCGCGTTACATGGGCTTTGGCATTGTGCCCATCGGTGAACGCTTGGTGAATAAGTCTTTGGTGAAGACGGCCAAAAACTTCCGTCCAGACGTTATTCTCTTAGGGCACTGTGACTTTATTCGTAATAGCACGCTGGATGCAATTCGCAACGAGGTGCCAGGGGTGAAGATCGCCCACTTTAATGTGGATCCTTTGTGTGATAAACATCCGCAGGAACAGATGCGTGAACGCATGTATAGTTGCGACGCACTCTTTGCCACGACGGGCGGTGAACAGTATCTCAAGCCCTTCATGACGGGAAAGAATATCGTTGCTTACATGCCGAATCCTGCCGATACAGCGTTGGAAACCTTGGATAATAGCACGCGTCCTTCGGATGATTTCTCCTTTGATATTTTCTACGCAGGCCAACCCCGCCACGGCGATCCGCGATTGGACTTTGTGAATCGTCTTTCGGCGGCCTTGAAGGATAAGCCGATTCGCTTTGAACTCGTGGGCATGGGCAATCGTCCAGCGATTGTCGGTGGTGCAGAGTATGATGATCTCTTGGCCAGTGCCAAGATGGGGCTGAACATCAATCGTTATTTCGGTATGAAGTGGTATTCTTCCGACCGCATTGCACATTTGATGGGCTCTGGTTTATTGACTGCTGTTTATGATGGCGATCAGATGCAAGACTTCTTCTCTGATAAAGAGGTGCTGTACTATCACGATGTCCCAGACTTGGTTGAAAAGTTGTTGTGGCTTCAGAATCATGATGAAGAACGTAAGGCGATTGCCGCCGCAGGGCGCGCACGCTATCACAGCATCTTTTCTGGCGAACGCATCTTGAACTTCATGTTAGAAACACTCTTTAATCGTCCTTATTCCTCGGATTACGAGTGGGCCGAAGAAGTGTATCGCTAATTCCCTTTCTAAAATTTTTAATGTACGAGGAGCCTTCGTATGGTCGTGAACTCCTTGGATCGGATTGTTACAGGGTATTTCCCTGAGATTCAAGCTCGTCTAACGGTTGCGAATGTAACAGATACTGCGCGCACTTTAGAGCGAAATCATCTTTGTGGCCCGACAGCGGGTCTGATTCAGGCTGAAATGGTTGGCGGTGCTGCACTTTTAGGCACTTTACTTGAACGTGAAAACCAGGCGATTTCATTGCGTATGCTCTTCCCAGAGGGGTCGCTTGGGGGTGCAACGATTGAGTGTACTGCAGGGTTTACAATCCGTGGTTATACGCGTCAAAAGGTCTTAGGTGACTTAGACGACTCCAACTGTTCGGATGAGGAACTCTTTACGCGTGCGCTTGGTCCGGCGGCTCAGTGTGGCGTTGTGATTACAGAGGGCACCTCTGCTTCCAATACCTTATTCAATGTCGTCGTCGAAAAGTGCGTGAGTGTCACCGATATCATTGAAGCGTACTTCTGCAAATCACTGCAGCGCACCGCCTTAGTGCAAGTCTCCGGTGCTACACAAAATGGTTATGTCTCCTGTGTGCATGCGATGATGTGCGAACTCTTGCCCGAGGCGGATGCAGATGCCTTCGTGCGGACGCGCAACCTCTTTGATTCCCCCGAGGTTTTGCGTTTGTTAGATGATGGCGCTTCTCTGGAAACCATCGCTGCGGCATTAGGGCTTGGACATGCAGAAGATGTGCAGGAGCGAACCGTTTCATTCGCTTGTTCGTGTTCTTCTGAACGTGTCATCAATATGCTCTCCTCCTTGCCGAAGGAAGATTTAGAGGCGATGATTGCTGAGGGGCGCCCGCATGATATCTATTGTCATATGTGCGGCAAGGGCTTTACGATTACCCTTGAGCAATTGAAGGCATTATTGTGAAAATTCTCTATGACAAAAACATGGTCCTGGGAGATGAGCTCTTTGCTCGTCTTGGAGAGGCAACCGCTATTGAGGGGCGTGCCCTTAAACCAGAGGCCTTGACGGATGTTGATCTGCTCTTTATCCGTTCAACTTGTCGCGTAAATGAAGCGTTGCTTTCAGATACTTCGCTCCGCTTTATTGGTAGCGGGGTGGTGGGGACCGATCACATCGACTTTAACGCTACGCGTGCGCGTAATATTCAAGTGGTAGCAGCGCCAGGGTGTAATGCAGAGAGCGTCGCCAACTATGTGATTGCCGCTCTTTTAGTCATTGGTGAACGTCAAAAGCGTTCTTGGCAGGGTGCCACATTGGGCATCGTTGGGGTAGGCCATGTGGGGCGCTTGGTGTGGAAGTTCGCCGAGCAGGCCTTGGGCATGAAGGTGATTGGCTGTGATCCGCCTCGCCAAGAACAAGGTGATTTTGCCGCGCGTGATTTTATCTCCTCTGAATCTCTTATCGAACAGGCCGATGTAATCACCTTTCACGTGCCGCTTACACCCGATGGCCCGCATAAGACCGTGGGGATGTTTTCGGGTCCCATCGTACGAAAGGTCAAGCCTGGCGCGGTCTTGCTCAATTTCGCGCGTGGTCCTGTGTGTGATAATGCGTTGGTCGCAACAATGTTGGGCGCAGGATTCCTTTCAGATGCCGCTATTGATTGTTGGGAAGGGGAACCCGATTACTCTCCAGACCTTGCCGCAGTGGCGGCATTGACGACGCCCCATATCGCTGGCCATGCCTATGAAGGCAAGGCGAATGGCACGATTGCGGTTTACCAAGCCGCTTGTAAGTTCCTGGGTGTAGAACCCGGCGAGCTTCCTACGTTCCCGCCTGCACCTGTGCCTGAGCTTGAAATTGACTGCGCAGGAAAGACCGATGAGGCGGTGATGCGCATTGCCGTGCAGGCAACGTGTGATATTGAAGGGGATACTGCGCGCTTTAGAGCCTCCTTTGATAGTGATGTGGCAAAGCGTAAGGCGAATTTCGATGCCTTGCGTAAGCACTATCCCTTCCGTCGTCTCTTTTCGGCAACAACCTTAATCCTCCGAAATGCTTCGCCTGAACTTGAACAAAAATTGTCGGCGATTGGGTTTCAGATTCAGAAGGCTACGGCGAAGAAGACGCCTGCAAAGCGGAAGTCTGCCACACCTAAAGCCTCCGCAAAGGCGAAAAAGATGGTTGGTCAATCTAAAGCGAAGGTGGTAACCGCATCGGAAAAGGCTAAGCCGAAAACGTCGTCAAAGCGTGGTCGTCGAAAAGATTCCCAACAGTTCCAGATCCCCATTGAGACGCTTGGCTTCTTCTTGACGCAGATGCGTGAGAAGGCTGAAGCAGGGGACTATGACATCGAAAAGTTTGATGAGACCTCGAAAAAGCTGATGGAATTCGCAAAGTTGAATGGGCTTGTACAGACGGATGAGGCGTTAAAGCCTAAAAAGACTAAACCGACGGCAAAGAAAGCCACGGCGAAAAAACGGCGTGTGCCCTCTAAAACGCAACCCGACGAAAGCGACAGTTAAGCCTTTTCTCTCTCTTTTGATTTTGTTAAATTGGTTAGGTTTTGTTTGATTCACATTCAATTGAAAGGAAATGTAGTATGCGAAAGGCCCTTACATTTTTCTCAATGTTAGCCGCATCGTTTTTGATGGCAGATGTTTTGCCTGAATACATGAAGGTCTATCCGATTCCGCAAGAGGTGACCTTGGGTGATTATGGCACCTACACGAAGCCAACGATGGTGGCGGTTCGTAATGTGGAAGCGTTTGATGTGGATGCATTGCGCGTGTTAAAGGGTTTTGTGACCGTGGCAGATGAGGCTGCGTTCGTGTTGAATTGGAAGTGGGATGACACGCTCCGCTCGGAAGGTTATACCTTGAAGTTGACGGAAACGGGCGTGGATATCACTGCGAAGGATGCTTCGGGTCTCTTCTATGCAGTGCAGACCTTGCGCCAGTTGCTCCAGTCTGAAAAGTTCATGACGGTAACCATTAAGGACTGGCCCTCCATCCGTTTCCGTGGTTCGGTGGAAGGTTTCTATGGTCAGCCCTGGAGTTTTGAAGCCCGTAAGAGTCAGTTCCGCTTCTATGGCGACTGGAAGATGAATACGTACATCTACGGTCCGAAGGATGACCCTTATCATGGTTTCTCCACGCAGTGGCGCGATCCTTACCCTGCAGTTGAAGCAAATCGCATTGCAGAGTTGGTGAAGGTGGCCAAGGAAAATAAGGTCAACTTCGTGTGGGCCGTCCATCCGGGTCGTGACATCTCTTGGAAGGATGATTCGGATATTAAGGCCTGCGTGAATAAGTTTGAAATGATGTATGCCTTGGGTGTGCGTTCTTTCGCAGTCTTCTTTGATGATATCGGTGGTGAAGGTGCTCGTGCTGAAAAGCAGGTGGAGTTGCTCAACTATGTGAATCGTAACTTCGTCCGTGCGAAGAAGGACGTGACCCCGCTCATTATTTGCCCCACGCAGTATAACAAGGCATGGTCGGGCGGCACCTATCTCGAAACTTTGGGTAAGGGCCTTGATGAAGATATCATGGTGATGTGGACGGGTGACTCGGTCTGCACTGATATTACGCTCGAATCCATGCAGTGGATTAATAACAAGCTCGGCCGTAAGGCTTATATTTGGTGGAACTGGCCCGTGGCTGACTACTGCCGCGCCGCGCATTTGTTGTTGGGTCGTACCTACGGCTTAGAGGCTGAATGCGCAGACATGTATAGCGGTTTTGTCTCCAACCCCATGGACAAGCCCGAAGCTTCTAAGATTGGTCTCTTCGGTGTGGCAGACTACTGCTGGAATCCGCGCGCCT
>JAGCML010000175.1 GCA_017646485.1 Kiritimatiellia bacterium | reverse complement strand
CGTAGTCACCAATGCTGATTTGTTCGTCTGTGAGGCTTTCGAGCACGCGCTCGTCAATGCCTTCGTAGTGTCCGCAGACGAAAATCAGGTGTTCCTCTTGTGCAAGCCTGCGCGCCGTTTCCTGTGTGAAAGGAACGCCTTGCGGCGTCATGGCGATGACTTTTGTGCCAGGCTTGCGGAGGCTTTCGACGGCCTCAAAGAGGGGTTCGGGCTTCATAAGCATCCCGGCGCCGCCTCCATAAGGCTTGTCGTCAAGCGTCCCACGTGCATCATGCGCAAAATCGCGCAAGTCAACAGCGTGGATCTCCACGGCTCCCATTGCAACCGCACGGCGGAGAATGCTTTCCCCGACAAAGCCTTTCAGCATGCCGGGAAACACTGTCAGCACGTCGATGCGCAGGGGCACCGCAGTCTCTCCCTAATTAAGCCTGAGCCTTTTGGGCCTGCTTGATGAGAGAAGCGACCGTTTCAGACACCTGAGCGCCCTGGCTCTTCCAATAAGCCACGCGTTCGAGGTTGATGCCGCACTTATTCTCGGTCTTGCGGGGGTCGTACCAACCGAGGATTTCGAGGAATTTGCCGTCACGAGGGCTGCGAGCGTCGCAAGCGACCACGCGGTAGGTGGCCACACGGTTGCAGCCGGTCTTACGCAATCTGATCTTGACCATTTTGAGTCTCCGAGACCCGCACGTTTAGCTACCAGCGCACGAGTCGTGTTAAGTTCATTACCATTCAGTTAATTGAATGAAGCGCATAGTTTACTAAAATAGATTGAAACTCGCAAGCAGAAAATCGTTTTTTCAGTGATTTTCTTCGCTTTTTCCTTTGAAAACCCTATAAAAACGGGGGACCCGCGCGCTAAAAAAGTGCCATTCCAACACGAAAACGACCTTCTAAGGCCTAATTCAAAGGCAAAACACGCTCAAACAAGCGACATCAAAAACGCTCCATCCCTGCCCCTTCGCACCCCACTTCTGCGCTTAAACCACCATTTCGGTGCACCCTTGCACACTCACAACCAAGGATTCGCACAGAGACCTAACACTCACCTCGTATGACCCCGCCCTATCTCACGCGCGTAATTATTATTGATGCCCGCCACAACTTCCTGAGACTTACGCTCGGACTCACGCATCTACGCGCCTCATTATTTAAAGTCTCACGCGCGTAATTATTATTAAGGTAAGCGCAGGAGGACTGCTCCCTTACACACACCCTTTATCTTCTACCAAAGTAACAGCCTGATTCAACGCCGTCGTAATGGGCTGAGCCGCTTGACACAATGTCGCCTCAATCATCCAAAACAATAGCTTGGCTCAACACCGTCTTAATGGGCCGAAGTAGTAGCTTGATTCAATGTCTCCTCAATGGCCGTCTTCATTTCACGGGTCAGGCGAACGGCTGTCGGGTGGTAGTTTGTGAGTTCTGCAGCGGGAATGGCGGGAATTTGCGGCAGGGAGGTAATTGTGATGGCCACAGATTGAGTGCCCATATCAAGAATGCTTTGCCCTTTCGCAAGCATGCGATAGTCATAATGGAGCGCGATGGGTTGGAGCGGGGCGCAGGTGCGCAAGGCAAGTTGCGTCCCGCCGCGGTGCCACTTATGCATTACGGTTGGTTCGGGCGAACGCGTTCCCTCTGGGAAAATTAAAACATTATACCCTTGCGCAAGGAGGGTGCCTGCCTCCTCCAAGAGCCGCGCATCATCATGTAAGAATACACGACGCACAATAATGCCGATGAGCGGATTACGGCGAAGGGCATGCTTTGCCACAGAAAAGGTGTTTGGGATAAGCACCGTCAGAATGACCACATCAATCAAAGAAGGGTGATTCGCAAGAATAACGGCCCCTCGAATCCCTTTCGCAAGTGCACGTTGATCAATTCGAATCAGACGCGTCAGGATGAAGCCCTGCAAAATGACCCACCAAATGGCGCGGACAATTCGAAGAGCGGTTGTGCGTTTCCAAACAAACGGTAAGACGAGATAGGAAAGAATCACGCCCCCGATTCCAAAGAGCACAAAAAAGCAAAGCGTAATCAAGGCGCGAAGCACTTTCATCATCTGAACCTATTCATTCCGTGCACACCCAACCGCTCGATTCCCTTCCAATTCCAATCGGGCGACCACCCTATTCGGATAAAACTGAGAATCGAGGCATCGGTGGGTGTTAGCAACGCGTTAACGTAAAGTAAGGAGAAATCAACGCAGACGTCTCCCCTTGCAAAAATGCCGCTACGCCCTCTGGCGTTAAGTAAGGCGCATTCGGCTCACCAGGCGAAACGCGGCAAGCGATCTCACCCGCCTCCACGGGCTCCGTACTGGACTTCAGAAACACGCCAAGCGTTGGTGTCTGGTTCGTCTCCTCTGCGGCAATCCAAAGACAAGGTTGCGGCGTCATCAATGCCTCAAGCAAACTGCAATCAAGCGTTTCATCCTCTGCAGCAATTGCGCAATAGGAGGCCTTGTTTTTCGTGAGGATTGAATAAAGCCCAGGCGCAGCATTGTACACCGAGGTGCTAAAACGCATGGGAGAGACATCGCCATCTTGATTAAAGGCATCCACCAATTTACGCGTGAGACTATCTTCACCCTCTTTCGAGGCAAAGACAATCCGATAATCATGCGGCCGATCCCCTACAATCCGATTGGCAATCGCAAAGGTGCGCTGTTGCAAAGGCGAAAGGCGACGCTTTTGCAACGGCGGGATAAAGTCAAGCGAAAGGGGCGCGTCATGCGGGATAACGGTTGGCTTGACGAGAGTAATCAGCGAGGACTGTATCATACGCGCTTAAAGATAAGAGAGGTGTTCACGCCGCCGAAGGCGAAATTGTTAGAGGCGATGATATCCGTCGAAAACGATTGACCTTCACCCATAATGAGATTCATTGCGCCACAGGCTTCGTCTGGCGTGACAAGGTTGAGGTTGGGCGCGAACCAATCATGGCGCATCATCTCCAAGGAGAGAATTGCCTCAAGCGCGCCACAAGCCCCAAGCGTATGACCGATATAGTTCTTAATCGTGCTCACATAAGGCTTCGCACCATAGACAGCGGTGGTGGCGGTGCCTTCAGCCACGTCACCGAGTTGCGTAGCGGTGCCATGCGCATTGACATAACCCACTGCCTCAGGTGCGAGATTTGCATCCGCAAGCGCCAAACGCATTGCCTGGGCCATCGTCTCATGATTGGGTTGCGTCACATGGCGACCATCGGTATTCGTGCCAAACCCAACGATTTCAGCGAGAATGGTGGCCCCACGTGCCAGAGCATGTTCACGTTCTTCCAAGATGAGCGTACCGGCACCTTCACCAATCACAAGACCATCACGATCTTTATCAAACGCACGCGGTGCGAGATGCGGAGCGTCATTTTGACGACTCGTCGCAAAGAGCGTATCAAACACTGCGACTTGCGTCGGACTAAATTCCTCTGCCCCACCCGCAATCATAATATCCTGAAGGCCATATTTGATTGCTTCATAGGCATTACCAATAGAAAGGCTGCCCGAAGTACAAGCGGTGCCCGTGGGGATCAGACGTCCCGTCGTGCCGAAATGCACCGACAGATTAACAACCGTCGTCTGCGGCATCATCTTGATATAGGTCGAGCTCGTCACATTTTTTACTTCATGTGCCGCAATCACGGTATAAAAGTCCGCAATAGCGTCCACGCTGCCCGAAGAGGAACCATACGCAATGCCGAGGCGACCCTGTTTAATGATTGGATCACCGAGGAGCCCTGCCTGCGAAAGCGCTTGTTCGGTTGCAGCAAGCGCAAGGATAGAAACGCGTCCCATGGTGCGTGTCACCTTACGCGTATAGTGCGCCGGCGGAACAAATCCATCTGCCACAGAACAAAGGTTCGACTGAAGCCCCTTGTAGGAAGCGAGCTCCTCAGAACACCGCGCCGTGTTCTTTAAGACCTTCAAACGCTCATATGCGGAGGTGACATCATTGCCGAGCGCACTAACAAGACCATAACCCGTGATAACAACGCGACGCATTAGAACATTCCTCCATTAATCGAAATGACTTGACGGGTGATATACCCAGCATTTTCACTCAACAAGAAGCAGGCCAAAGCTGCGACCTCTTCCGCTTTACCAAAACGACGCATTGGAATCGCCTTTTTCACTTCATCCACGGGAAGCCCTTGAATCATATCTGTGTCAATAATCCCAGGTGCGATACAATTCACCGTGATGTTGCGCTTTGCGAGTTCAATTGCGAGCGCCTTTGCGGCACCAATAATCCCTGCTTTTGCGGCAGAGTAATTCACCTGACCGCGATTTCCAACAAGACCAGAGATTGAAGAGAGTGCGATGATACGGCCACGAATACGTTCGCTAATCATCGGCATGACAATCGGCTTCAACACATTGTAGAGACCGTCGAGATCTGTTCGAATCACTCGATCCCATTGTTCTTCTTCCAAAACAGGGAACGGATTATCGTCTGCAACACCTGCATTGCAGATGACGCCATAGTAACAACCATTCTGTGCGATATCATTTTCAATCACCGTCCGCGTTTGCACGCGATCAGCACAGTCAAATTGAAGCAACGTGCCTGTAGCACCTAATGCCTGCACCTCTGCAGCAGTCGCAAGTGCGGCTTCACGATTGCCACAGTAGTGAAGAACAGGGTCGTACCCTTGGCGAGCGACTTCCAGTGCAATGGCTTTACCAATACCGCGGCTAGATCCTGTAATGAGGACGCGTTTCATATTAGGCTTCCTTTCGAGTTTCGGGAGAGAGTAAGGTTTTTGCTTCGTCTTCATCTGGGCGGAAGACATTCAGTATTGCGGAGGCGACACAAGTGTGTGCGGCATCGTAAATTGTGGTTGCAAAAGCAGCGAACTGATTATCCGAGAATTGGGGTTCAACATGAATGGTATAGCGTTCGCCCTCTGCAAAACACGGCAAATCAAGCGTAATCGAGCGAGACCCCAAAACAAATCCTAATTGGGGTTCCTTCCCTTCTTGACGCGCCAACAAGCCCACATAGGCCGCAATTGATTGAGCCATGTATTCAAGCGCAGTCGAAGGCGGCGTTCCGCGAAGCGCAGTATCAAAAAAGACATCTGAAGCGCGAATGGTCACACTGGTGGTGAGTCCCTCATCGCTAAAGGAGTCCTCATCATAGTCATCAATGAGAATCATCGGGGCACGATGTGCGAGCAACTCCTCCATCGCATAGTGGTGCGACGCTGGAGCAGCTTGACGCCCCAAAAGAACCGCAACATTACTTCCGCCAAAGGCAAACGAAGTCGAAAGAATCGTATGCGGACGGAGGTCAGAGCCCTTTTCAATAAGCGGAAAGGCTGGAAGCGTCTCATCACGTTCCCCAGAGAGGACGTGAGGGATTGCGGGGCCCTTGTTTTTGAGAATTAACCAACACAACGCCGCCTCAATTGCACCCGCCGCACCTAAGGTGTGGCCCGTCATCGGTTTGGTTGAGGCACACGGGATACGTTCACCAAAGACACGCGCCACCGCCTGACT
>JAGCML010000174.1 GCA_017646485.1 Kiritimatiellia bacterium | reverse complement strand
TGACCTTTAGGCGCTCGGGGAATTTTTCGCCTAAAAGTTCACGCCCAGCTGCCGGCGTAGAAATCCACTTGGCACGATAGGTGAGGGCCAACCATGCCTCGCAAAAACGGTAGGTCATGATGTAGGTGGCGCGCGACAGATTACGAATAAAATCTTCCTGAGTTGTCACGCGGAGAAATTCCAATTCGGGTAATCGTGCCTGCCATTCGGCGACCTGGGCTTCCGTGGCAGAGAATTCTGCTACGCCACGAAGGGTTAACCACACGAGGACAATGGGCTTTTCCATGGGATACCTCACAATTTGCAACGGCGCTCTCGCGTTGAGAGAATGCCGAGCTGTTCACGATATTTCGCAACGGTACGTCGCGCTAAGACGATGTTTTGTTGGGCCAAGGCTTCCACGAGCGCTTGGTCGGAGAGGGGGTGTGCGCGATCTTCGGCAGCAATAAGGGCCTTGAGTGCAGATTTGGCTTGTTGATCGGAGACGGCGTCTGCATTTTCACCTGTTGGGGCTTTTAATGCATGTGTAAAGAAATCCTTGAGCGGAAGGTATTTCGTGGTATGCCCAATGCGCACGATTTTATCTTTAATGGCACGAGAAATTGTACTTTCGTCATAACCAAGCGCTTCGGCAATTTCACGCTGCAAGAGAGGTTTTAGGGTCGCAGGGTCACCAGCGCTATCCAGAAAATCGGTCTGTCTGTTAAAGATGCGTTGGGCAACCTCGCGGAGGGTCGCATTGCGTTCGTTATAGGCCTCTACCCAAAGGCGTGCTTGCTCTTCCCATTTGGTAACGCGCTCACGCTCTTCTTTGTCGACGACCTTTTCTTTCGCATTGGCTAATGTCTCCTCATCAACACGAAAGAGCGGTAAATCTTCTTTTTTGCATTGCGCAACCCAAGCACCATTCTTTCTTTTGACCGCCGTAATTTCTGGTGGTTCGGGAAGTGGTTCGTCAGTAAACTTACGGCCGGGGAAAGGATTTAGGGTCGCGAGATACTCTCGTGCAGCGGTGAGCTCCTCTAAAGAACATTGAAGTGTTTGCGCAATCTTCTCAGGGGGATATTTCAGTAAGTCACCTAATCTCTGGCAGAGTTTAAGACGTAGCGTACGCTCTGGAGAAGAGACGGGATCAGCACGCACTTGAAGTTCTAAACACTCACTGAGGGAGCGAGCCCCAACGCCAGGCGGATCAAGTTGTTGCACCTTTTTAATCGCATCAATGATATCGCGCTCCTCTGCATGTTCGGGATGGCCATGGTGGAGGGACCACCATTCCATTTGAAGATCTCTGGGGAGGATGCGAAGATAGCCGTCACGATCTAAGGTATCACAAATGAGTAGGAGCAACTCTCTTTCGGCGCCAGGAGAATAGTTCTCAAGGACTTGCTTTTCAAGGTGACGATAGAGTGTTTCGGGTTCGGTTAACGAAAGAATCTTGTGGTCGTGCCGTCGGACAGCATCCTTTTGCTCTGCATCATCAAGGTGTTTTCCATAGCCTTCATGGCCAGAAAGGAGGTAATCTGTTGTTTTTTCATACAACATATCTCGTGCGCCCGCTTCATGGAAATTGCCACTTGCCGGTTGATTAAGGGGCGGTTCGTATTCCAAGAAGGGATTTTGTTCTGCACGAAGACGAAGCGTGGTGGAAAGCGCTTGGACTTGAAGGCTTAAAAACTCAAGTCGTTGTTGCGCACGCAATGACAACTGCATCGTCTGAGATTGACGTTGCTGTTGTTGGACTCCTGTGGTTTGCGTGAGCGAGAGCATCGGAGGGGGGGAATGAAATTAGGCATCAATGAGTGCGGCCTTGAAGACATCGGCTGAAACACCAGGCTGGATGCACTCCAAAATTGCACGTGCAAAGTCGGTAAAGCATCCCGGTCCTGCTGCGGTGATGAGCTTACCATCCACGTGAGCCTTTGCAGAGAGGTAAGCGTCGCCCAGTATTTCAATGAATTCTGGCGCAGGGTAACACGTCACCTTGCGGCCTTCCAAAATGCCTGCGGCGGTTAATACCAGTGCGGGAGCAGCGCAGATAGCTGCGACATACTTCTCTTGAGTCATGTACTCTTTAATCAGTTCGAGGACACCATGCGTAGCGGCAAGGGCTTGAGAACCGCCTAAACCACCGGGTAAAATCACCCCGTCAAATTGTGTGCTATCTAATTCGGTGAGGCAGAGCTCAGCTTCTACTGCGATATTGTGCGCGCCTAAGGTGAGCGGTGTCTGGTTCAAGGTGCATGTGGTCACCTCTAAACCGCCACGACGCAAGAGGTCAAGCGTGCCCAATGCTTCAATTTCTTCAAAGCCGTTCGCTAAAAGCAACAATAACTTCATGGTCTATCCTCCATTATTTCTATACAATTAGTATACCAAACTTAGAAAATAGGGGAGTAAATTTTCAGTTGTTAAAATGTAGTGTGTAAAAAAATAACGCTCCATTTCGTAGGAAATAGAGCGTTATGATTGAGTCGAATGTGACGATTAGAGCGCCGCCTTACGAGCTTCAAGCGCAGCAATCTGTGCTTCCAATTCGACCTTGCGATCACGCTGATTCTGAATAATGGCTTCAGGTGCCTTGGAGACGAAGGCTTCATTGGAGAGCTTCGCGTTGATGCCCTTCAAGAATCCCTGCAACTTCGCAATTTCCTTTTCCAACTTTTCAGCTTCGGCCTTGGTGTCAATCAAGCCTTCCAACGGCAAGTAAACCATGCCGGCGGTCAAAAGCTTGGAGGGCATAGCCTTCGCTGGAGCTTCCGTGATGAAGGTGATGTTCTCAGCGCGAATGGCTGCCTTGAGGGAGTCAATATCACGCGTGAGGTTCGCTTCAAGTGCGGGAGTAGCAGGCTGAAGCATCAATGTGATGGCAAGAGCCGGCGGCACACCAGAGTCTGCACGGAGCGAACGGCAACCCGTGATGAGTTCACGCTTGGTTTCCACATAGGCGAGCACTTCTTCAGAGAGGCCCCATGCATTCTGCTGTTCGGCGCTATAACCCGTAGGATAGGGGGCGCGCATGATGGAGGCGTCTTCGGTGCAGTAACCCAATTGATGCCAGATTTCTTCGGTGACGAAGGGCATGTAGGGGTGCAAGAGGCGCAGAATCTTGCCATACACATCGGCGAGCAAACCGAGCACCTGGCGACGACGGGCTGCGTCTTCGGCATTGAGGTCGCCCTTTGCGTATTCGAGATACCAGTCGCAGAAGTCGGTCCACGCGAAATCATAGATTGCGAGCGCACCTTCCTGAATGCGGTATTTGCCCAAGGCAGAGGACATCGCAGCGCAGACTTGGTGCGTCTTCAAGAGCAAATGACGGTCATCGTCGTGCAATAACGCCGCATCAAGGGTGAGATTATTGCCTGCATAGTCTGCGAAGGAGAAGTCGCCGAGCTTTTCAGCGTTCATCTGAAGGAAGCGTGCGGCATTCCAGAGCTTCGTACCGAAGTTGCGGCCGATTTCAAACTTGCTCATATCCACCTTCGTATCGGTTTCCATCGAGGTGATGAGGGCGAGCGAGAAACGGAGTGCATCGGCGGAGTACTGGTCAATGACTTCCAAGGGGTCAAGCGAATTGCCCAGGCTCTTCGACATCTTACGGCCTTGTGCATCGCGGACAATGCCGTGGAGAATGATGTTCTTGAAGGGTGCCTTACCCATGAATTCGTAGCCCGCCATCATCATGCGTGCCACCCAGAAGAAGAGAATGTCAGCACCGGTAACCAAGTCAGCGGTCGGATAGTAGAAGTCCAGTTCCGCAGTCTTTTCTGGCCAACCAAAGGTCGAGAAGGGCCACAACCAAGAGGAGAACCATGTGTCAAGCACATCAGGATCCTGCGTGATTGCATTCTTGCCAGCACCGCACTTCGGGCAGGTTTCAGGAGCCGTTGGGTTGGCCCACTCGTGACCACAAGCGCAGGTATAAACAGGAATGCGGTGGCCCCACCAAATCTGACGGCTAATGCACCAGTCGCGGATGTTTTCCATCCAGTTGAAGTAGACGCTTTCCCAACGCTTCGGTTGGATGCTAACTTCGCCCTTGCGGACAGCTTCAATTGCCGGCTGTGCCAAGGGCTTCATCTTCACAAACCACTGCTTGGAGAGACGGCTATCTACAACAGTGTGGCAACGGTAACAGTGGCCGACCTGATTCTGGTAGGGTTCCACCTTGACGAGGTAACCACCCTTTTCCAAGTCTGCCACGATGGCCTTACGGCACTCAAAGCGATCCATGCCTTCGTAACCCGAAAGGGCATTCATCGTGCCATCGTCATTCATTACATCGACCTGAGGCAAATCGTGACGCTGCCCCACGGCAAAGTCGTTCGCATCGTGTGCAGGGGTGATTTTAACCACACCCGTACCGAATTCCTTTTCGACATAG
Organism: Kiritimatiellia bacterium; assembly: GCA_017646485.1. GTDB lineage: Bacteria > Verrucomicrobiota > Kiritimatiellia > RFP12 > DVOR01 > Spyradenecus. The sequence goes on along the minus strand of JAGCML010000174.1, from coordinate 1,719 downwards.
TCATCAAAGACCACGGGGATTTCACGGCCCGTCAAGGGGAGGAGGACCTTCTTGCCCTTCAAGTGGGCATAGCGTTCATCCTTGGGGTTCACTGCGACTGCCGTATCACCAGGCAAGGTCTCAGGACGCGTGGTTGCAACCGTCACATAGTCATTTTCGCTACCGACCACAGGATAACGCACATACCACAAATTGCCATTGTTGGGTTCGTGTTCGACTTCGTCATCCGCAAGTGCGGTACCGCAACGCGGACACCAGTTGACGATGTAATTACCACGATAGATGAGGCCCTTGTTGTACAAATCGCAGAAGACCTTCGCAACGGCTGCCGAGAGACCTTCATCCATGGTGAAACGTTCGCGCTGCCAGTCGGTCGAATTGCCGAGCTTACGCTGCTGACGCACAATCGTGCCACCGTATTCCTTACGCCATTCCCAAACGCGATCAATGAAGGCCTCGCGTCCTAAATCTTGACGGCGCTTACCTTCCTTACGCAATGCCTTTTCAACCACATTCTGCGTGGCAATACCCGCATGGTCGGTACCCGGCATCCAGCAAGTATTATCACCACACATGCGATGCCAACGCACCAAGACGTCCTGAATCGTTTGATTCAGCGCGTGGCCCATATGCAAAATCCCCGTCACGTTCGGTGGTGGGATTACGACCGAGTAAGGCTGGCCTCCAGTAGCAGGTTCATCATGGAAGCACCCCTGTGCTTCCCATCGCGGATACCACTTTGCTTCAACGGCTTTGGGGTCGTAATGTTTGTCCATCATGGATAAAATCCCTTCATTAATAAAAAACGCGCGATAGTATACCATAAATAACGCGCGTAGAATTTTGAATCAATTGAATATCACACGTGCAGAATGGAAAAGCGCGTAAGCGGAGGCAGAATTCCCACAGTTTCAACGATGTGATCCATGATAGAACAAGAGATTCGCCGATTTATTCATACGCTCACAATTGAAGGGGTTATGACACATTGTTGTCGGTGTATCTGTTTGTATCAAAGGTGTTGCCTTAGAGGGGGGCGATAGTTTACAGCTCTCACTGACAGAGGTAAATTTGTAAGATACTGTAAAGCCTTCATCAAAAAAGAGTTGGTGAGGTAGGTGTGCTAAGCCCCAAAAGGGCGATAGTTTATAGCTCTCACTTACAGAGGTAAATTTGTAAGATGCTGTAAAGCCCTGGAAGGGCGACAGATTACAGCCGGGGGTAAGCGAAGCGTAGCCCCCGGTTTATGTAGGCACGCGTAGCGTGTACCGCGCGGACGAAGTCCGCCCCGCGTTAGCGGCAAATCATCAGCGTATGGGAAGCTTTTAACCTTTTTAAAGGGGATTTAAGAAGAAAAATACTCCCGCACTTGGGCGTTGAACACTATCCTTTAATCCAAAAGAACACATTGAATTTTGAGTGAAAAAGGGTAGGACACCACTGGCATCTCTATTCCCTTAAATTGAAAGAAAGATAGCGCTAAAAATGCAAATGGTATCATCTTTAAAATGGAAAAGTCTAATATTGAAATGAATCATAGCCTCTTTCAAATTGAAAAAGGCTAATATTGCTGAAGAATATGGTACCATTTACTAAAAGAAGATGGTACCATTTTCATCATCAATATGGTACCATATTCTCCTTCAATATGGTACCATTTTCTGTCGTAATATGGTACCATAGTCTTTTAGAGTTTCGCCCTTATTGAAAATCAATAAG
>JAGCML010000173.1 GCA_017646485.1 Kiritimatiellia bacterium | reverse complement strand
TTTTTATTTCTTTTAACAGCTTGTGCCAACAATTATATTCCAGAGGCAAAAGTAACATTCAAGGTTGTTGACATGAATGGAAATCCCATTTCCAATGAAGATGTCACATTGGGTTTTTCACCTACGATTGGATTTAGTGGAAAAACAGACGAACATGGTTTTTTTACAGGCCGTGGCCGAACAGAGAGTGATTATGTCTTTTCTGTTGCACAAGACTCTGACAAATACTACCGAACGCGTTTTAGCAAGCAAATCGCCCACTGGAAAGATTATCCCAAAGATGGTAAATGGAAGCCGTGGAATGAAACGATTGAAGTGGTTGTAAAAGAAAAATTAAATCCAATTCCAATGTATGTACGAAGCGCTTCCCATTTTCCTAAAACAATTCCTCGGATAAATGAATGGATTGGGTATGATTTTGAAAAAGACGATTGGTTATCACCTGATGGTATGGGTGTTATTGCTGACATTGAGATTTTTCTTACTGGAATTCATACAAATGACATCAAAGAAAACTTTTTAAAAATACGATTCCCATATCCACTGAGTGGAGCAGTCTTTATGAAAAAAGATTTTAATTCTAGTTTGATGTCCATTTATCATGCCGACCCTACGGCTAATTATCAGACGGAAATCATTTTTAAAGATGTTTATGTAAAAAGGGGTGACCAGTTCTACACTCGTCCTGACTCCTCCTCCTTATTTAAAAAAGAGGATTATCTTATCTTTAGAACTCGCACAAAGGTGGATGAAAATGGCAACTTGCTTGAAGCACGTTATGGAAAAATCTATGGGCCACTTGAATTTTACCTTCTTAAAGATAACAACAATATAGCAGCAAAACAAGTGCGCATAAGATATCATTTAAATCCAACGATAAATGATACTAATTTAGAATGCAACGGAAAATCTCTTGTTATACGTAAAGATATTAGAGAAAGACACTTTCCAATTTCCCCATGAGCATGAACACTTCACAATACTCTAATGAAGACTACTTTGCCCTCATCGCCCTTCAGGAGAATTTCGACTCCTTTTGATGTTGGTTTTGAGAAGTCTGTACGCTTAGGATAAAACCGACGGATGATACGGTTGAAATGCTCAACAGATATCTTTTCCCAAGATGCGTATGCATGGGTGTAAAAGCGCATCGCTTTAGTGATTTTTTGAATTTTAAGGGGGGGGGTGATGGCAACAATTGCTTGCTTTTCCTTAAGAGAAGGGGTATACTAATCTCCACATTGTTTGAGTGGCGGTGATGACGTGTGCTTGGTGCCCGCTCACGACTGCTCAAACCTTAAATTAACGCGTTCTACGCATATTTTTCGTTCGAACGAAACGACCAATTTCAAAACCTGAACGAAGAAATATGACGGAGAGATTGCGCTTGGGAAAGTCCCCGGGCGCACTTTCTCGTTGTATTGTTTTCAGGTTGGGCTTTGGTCGGCCTCGTTCGAGAGCAAGCAACAAGAAGGTGCGCCTTTTTTCGTTGTCAGCACGAATGATGTGCGATAACGCCTCAAGAGGTGTGGTAATGGCACGAGGCAAGGCAACGAAAAGCACGACGCAGGTCTCCTCTGCGGCAACGGCATTTAACGCAATTGATAAACTCTTGTGGCAGCCTGGGAGTGGTTGCTCGGGGGCTTTGGATTACATGGAGCAGTCCAGTTGGTTGCTCTTCTTGCGTTATTTGGATGCGCGCGAGGAAGAACGTCAGCTTGAGGCGATGATGTTGGGTAATTCCTACGAGCCCGTCTTGCCAAAGGCCTTGTGTTGGTCCACGTGGGCCTATCCTACGCAGGCAGATGGTTCGTTAGACGTTGATGCCATGCTCAAGGGTGAAGACCTCATCTTCTTTGTGCAGCACACCCTTTTCCCTGAATTGCGCAAACTCAAAGAGGGCGCCGCAACCGATACGATTCAGTATCGCGTGGGGTCGATCTTTGAGCAACTCAACTGTCGCTTTACCGATGGTTTTCTTTTGCGAGAAGTGATTGCCTTGATGCAACCGCTCAAATTCCAAACCGAAGCCGATCGTCACGAACTCTCCGTGCTCTACGAAGCCCGCTTAGGTGAAATGGGCAATGCAGGCCGTGATGGCGGCCAATACTACACCCCGCGCCCCTTGATTCGTACCATGATTCGCCTCTTAGACCCCAAGGTGGGCGAACGCTTTGACGATGGTGCATGCGGTTCGGGTGGCTTTTTGTGCGAAGCCTACCAACATATGCGCGACAAGGCCAAAAATGATGCAAAGGCCTATCAGCAATTGCAACACCACACCTTCTCTGGCGGCGAAGTCAAACCCTTGGCCTATGTCTCTGCGCAGATGAACTGTATCCTGCACGGCCTTGAAACGCCCACGATTACCTTCGGCGATACCCTCTCCAATAAGATTGCCGACTTTACCGATAAAGACCGCGTCGATGTGATTGGTGCCAATCCGCCCTTTGGCGCAGGGGCGAACAAGATGAATCAGCAGAACTTCACCATTACCACGAGTGAAACGGCGCTGATGTTCATGGAATACTTTATTGCGAAGCTCAAAAAGGGTGGACGCGCGGCAATCATTATCAAAAATACCTTTTTGTCCAATACCGACAATGCCTCCATTGCCATCCGTCGCTTGCTCCTGACGCGTTGCCAACTCAATTGGGTCCTCGACCTTCCAGCCAAGGTCTTTACCGCAGGTGTGCAAACGGTCGTCCTCTTCTTTACCAAAGATGGGCCTACGACGAACCCCATTCGCTATTACCAACTCGACATGAAGGGCGTCTCCCTCGGTAAAACACGTCCCTTAAATGAAAAGGACCTTGCCGAATTCGAAGCTATGGTTAAAGGCGAAACGCCCTGCGAAGGGTGCGAATCCTACTGGACGCTCGACCCCAAAACGTTGGACGAATCTACCTACGACCTCTCCGTCAAGAATCCCAATAAGAAGGCTGAAGTCCGCGCCTCCGCTGCCGAATGCCGTGCCGAAATCCAAGCCGCTTACGCCGCCATCGGTAAACTCCTTAAAGGATGGCAACCATGAGCGCCACCACAACAACGCCCCCCACCCCATGGCCCACCGTCAAACTCGGCGATGTGTGCGAAGAGATACGTGAGCGAATTTCAACCGATGTTATAAGTTTGGAAACTTACAT
>JAGCML010000172.1 GCA_017646485.1 Kiritimatiellia bacterium | reverse complement strand
TCACAACTTTTTGCGTTGTATTCGCCGTGCGCATGAAGCCAAAGGTCTGCACATGTGTCACGTTTGCTGTCAAACGTCCCTGCGGGAAGGTGACCATCTTCGCACGTGGATCACAGTGTTTCCAACGCAATACCGTGTAGCGTCGGCCGTTTTCAGTATGCGAGGACTGCGTTGGTTGATGGCTTGGCCCTTGGTCCAATCGCACACCTGAGATCTCTTCTTCAGGCAACGTTTCCAAGGTCAACGTCACATCATAGACTTGTCCAGCGTACACGGGTGCCGCTGGATCGGTTCCCCAAGTTGCTGACATCAATCGCGCAGAGAGGGTCCCCACGCTCAATACCATGCCGAAAGCACAAATCAACCACTTCATGGCGCGACCTCCTCTTCAATCGCTTCGGGTAAGGCATCGTAACACCCGGGTTGCGACAGATTCGCCAATGAAATCAAAACACTCATTATGATTATCACGACGCAGAGTCCCGTCAATATGCGAGCACCCCTTAAGCGACGCCAAGGCAATGCGCAGAGCAGTAGAAAGAGCCCCACAGCATAACAAAGTCCTTCAATCCGCTTGTTTAGTGCCCAATCATAGTGCGGTGCAAAGAGCGTACGCCCCCAGAAATAGGGTTCGTCTAAACGATCAGCAACCGCTAAGACGACTTGTTCGCTCTCAGGACTGCGCCCATAAAGCACTTCGTAACGTGCGATGAGGCGTTGGGCCACACTTGGATGCCGTGCAAAGACTGAGCAACTCGCCGCGTTGAGCAAGACGTTCGCCGAGGGATTCCCCTCTCGTGCAAGGCGCAACCATAAATCGGTCGCCTCCGCATAATCTGCTGGTGTACTGGCCGAAATAGAGAGGGCTTCGGCTTGTTCTAATAGGAAGGAGTCGCTCTCTGCCACCAGCATCCCTGGCAATAGGAGGAGGAGCAATACCATCATCGCGCCATTTGCGTGTCCACCTGTACGACGGAAGGTGACTTTCGGCAAGAGCGTCACTAAGGCCTCACGTGCTTCTGGCACATCTCCACCACACGAATAGAGGGTGTATTCCAACTGTGCCACCGCCGCAACAACTGCCTGTGCTTCCGGGGTTTCTTCCAAGAGATTGCGCAATTCGGTTGAGGTTAATGCAGGGCGTGCCGTCCAAATGCGAATCGCATTGAGGGCTTCTGCCGCAGTTTGCACGCGACGCAGGGTCGCACAGACGCGGCGTACCGGCCGCTTGTGCGTGAGACGTTGGACAATTCGATACCACACGCGCCGTGCAGGATTGAAGAAAAGTCGACCAAGCAGTGCCACGCATCCAAGAAGTAAACTGAAGAGCGCAATCAAGCTTGGCTGAAAGGTGGGTTGCGCAGTAGAATTCAATTGGAGCGCAGGGGGCAAAATATCCGAAAGGGCCTCACCATCTTCGCCCAAGAGGACTAATTGGGCAGAGGGATGCACATACAGCGGCACCGCCACAGAGTGTTCCACTTGATAGGTGCGTGTCGCTTTCTCAAACCAGGCGAAGGTCAATGGCGGAATCTCAAGTAAGCCCGCACGCAATGGACGCAAATTGTAAACAAAGGCATAGCCGCCTTCAAGCGTATTACGCACGGGTTCTCCATAGGTACGAAAGCCTTTAAATTCAGGCAGACGTGGCGCGCGGAGCAACTCAGGATCGCCATCACTCAAGAGTGCAATCGTCAACTTCACAGGGTCGCCCACCTTCACATTGAGCGCATCCAACGTCACATCAGCCGAAAAACGGGAACCTATCGCGCCCGTAAACCCTTCTGGACGGCCTTCGGTCGGCGGCGCTTCCACGCGCACGGTAATGGGGTTGCCCATCACCATGCACCGCGTCTCTTGCAATTGGCCACCCTGCGCTGGCACGAAGTAACGCGTATCGCGAATCAGAGGCGCCGGGAAGGTCTGTTCGCCCACGCGCACAGCACGATACTTACATGCAATCTTCCACACCAGATTGTCCCCGTCCACTTCTCGAGACACTAATCGGGGTTGCTCCAATTGTCGCAAAGGGGCATCTTCACTGGTCGCCACTTCAAATTGAAGGCGCGGAATGCGTTCCTGCACTTGCCCAAAGAAGGTGGTCTCCAAGAAGGGGGAGACCAAACGCTCCCCATCGCGAATCGCTGGCGCACGCACCACCAAGGTCACCACGACTTCGTCCCCAGGCAAAGGCGCCTCTGGTGCAACCGAACTCTCTAAAAAGACCGAGCCATCGGGTTTTAATTCGCGTACTTGCACGGTGAGGGGTTGGGAATAGGTCAACGTGCGCCCCTCCTTCGTCACCGCCGTCACCGAATCCAAACGACACTCCCCAATCGCTTGGGGCAAGACCTGCACACTTCGCAGGGACGACACATGCCCATTCGTAATACTCACGCTCGTAGACTGCCCAATAATCTGGGCGGGCGTTGCAAACGAACAAGAAATCGACTCTAACTCGGCATTGTCAACAGATGCCTCCACTTGAAACGCATCCCCCAAGTAAACCGAATCAGGCTTTACCCGCACTCGCAATTCTTGCGCAAAGAGTGCAGTCGCCCCAAAAAACATCCAAATCCAAATCAAACGTAACATAATGTATTATTGTAGCAAACTTCCCCAAAAATACATGATATTTCAATCCCCCATCCACTCCTATGCGCCCCAGTGCGCAGATGTTCCGAGCAGAGATTATGGTTGACGGTGCTGCCGACCTTTGATAGATGTGCGCTAAAACGTGCGATGTTAGAAAATAAAAAAACGGGGCTGTCGAAAGACAGCCTCGTTAGTCGCTTGAGTAAACGGTTAAACGATTACATCAAGGAAGTGCGGGTGGTACCGTCAGGGAGCGTCATGGTGAGCAAGGAGCCCTGCATTTCAGCGGTGACGGTGTTGCCGTGCATGTCAGTCATAGCGAAGGTACCATCAGCAGCGCGCTTGAGGGTGAAGGTTTCGCCGGTGGCCTTGCTCTGAACGATTGCAGTGGTGGCATCAACGCGCGTAATGGTTGCTTCAGCGGTGTTGATCTGCACAGGATTGGTGCCCATCCAGAATTCAACAGAGTTGAAGAAGATGGTGTCTACCGTGTAGGAAGCTGCGTAGATGGGCAGAATGCATGCCACAAGGTAGCAGATTTCATCGGTCCAACGATTTTCAAAGTTGCGGTGCCAACGATGTACTGCCTGCATCAATTGGAAAGAACCCGTGCAACCAGTGGTGGCTAAAATGAGCGCTGCTGCGGCTCCATAAATCATCTTCTTCATGGTGTGTTTCCTCGCTTTAAGTGATTAAGTGTCATTTGACACATAAAGTATCGCATATTTACCGCATTATCGCAAGCAAAAG
>JAGCML010000171.1 GCA_017646485.1 Kiritimatiellia bacterium | reverse complement strand
CTGCTTCGATGGCCATGTTGCAGATGGTCATACGTTCTTCGATGCTCATGGCGGTGACGGCTTCGCCGCGGAATTCCATGGCACAGTAGGTCGCACCATCCACACCGATGTCACCGATGATGCGAAGGATGACATCCTTGGCCGTGACATAGGGAGGCAACTTACCATTTAAGATAAAGCGTAAGGTGTGCGGCACTTTAACCAAGAGCTTGCCCGTGCCCATCACAAAGCCTGCGTCGGTATTGCCAATGCCGGTGGCAAAGGCACCCAGTGCACCGTGGGTGCAAGTGTGCGAGTCGGTACCAAAGATGACTTGGCCGGGCTTCACATGCCCCTTTTCAGGTAAGCCGACATGGCAAACGCCCACATAGCTCGGGGTGCCAGGATCATAGAAGTGGGGAAGTCCCTGTTCTTTCACGAACTGACGGTCAATGTCGATGTTGCGGTGCGCCTTTTCATCCTTGGTGTGGATGTAGTGGTCGGGCATAATGACAATGCCTTCCTTCGAGAAGACCTTGGCATCTTGACCAAATTCACGATGGAAAACACCAATCGTGCCGGGCCCACAAACGTCGTGCGTCAATAAGATATCTGCATTCACCCAAATGGATTCGCCGGGAACAACTTTTTCTTTGCCTGCGGCGCGTGCGAGAATTTTTTCGGTAATTGTCATCATGGTATCATTAACCTAAATGTACGATTTTGTAAAAGGGATTTTGTGTCGAAAGGAACGGCCCCACGAAAACGTGGAGCCGTTTGAAAAGGGAAAGCGGATTAGTTTTGACGCGAGGTATGCAGGCGCTGCATGCGTTCGCCCACATCCTTAAAGCTAATATCGGCAGCGTAGACATCCTTGTAGTAGTCCAACGCCTTTTCGATGTCGCCTGCTTCTTCTGCAATCACGCCCAAGGTGTAGATGACGCGCTTCTTGAGGTCGTCCATCACATTGAGCTGGCTCTTCGCCGCATCCAACTGCATAACTGCCAAGTCGCCCTGGCCCTTTGCCTTGAAGCAGCAAGCGAGGTAGTAGAGGGCTTCCAAACGGTGCTTGGGGCTCTTTTGTGCCAACTGGAATTGCTGCATGGCCTCATCAAAGTAGTCATTGTCGTAGTAAATGATACCGAGGTCATAACGCAGGCCGAGATCGTTCGGGTAGCTTTCCACGCGGCGGCAGAGGTCGTCAAAGGCAAACTGTGCCTTTTCTACTTCCATGTTGTAGGCATCGTCTTCTTGACCTGCAGCACGGAGGGCTTCAATCTTTGCTTCGTAGGACTTGATCTTCGTATCAGACCAGTTGCGGTCGAGTTCAGGGTCGGAGGGGTTAACCTGACGTGCCGCATCAAGGGTTTCCAAAGCTTCATCAAAGCGCTTGTTCTGGAGGTAAATACGAGCGAGCGCACGATAGTAGTTGATGTTCTTGGGTTCCTTGGCAATCTTTTCCTTCGTGTCGCGGATGGCAGATTCTGCGTCGTCACCAGTCACGACGGCCTTAGCGTCACGATCAAGCTTTGCGGCGAGTTCCTTATCGCGAATCAAGGCCTGGAAGCCGCCCTTCTTACCAGCATTTTCTTCCCAACCGCCAGCCGTCATGGTGTTCTTGGCCATGGCGTCCTTCAACTTGCGCTGGATGTTGAGGTCTGCGGGGGCCTTTGCCGAGGCATTACGATAGCATTCGCAAGCGCGATCATAGACGCCGGTCTGCATGTAGGTGTCGCCCAAGCGGAGCATGAGGTTCATGTCATCCGGGCAGGCTGCTGCCAAGGTTTCCATTGCAGAGAGCAGTGCTTCAGGGTGGTTGGTGCGCTGAGCAACGTCAAAGTAAAATTCATTGAGTTTGGCAGAAATCGGATTGATATCCATGATTTCTTCTGCCATTTCCATGGCTTCTTCAAGCTTGTTCTGCTTGATGAGCTTCTGGACGTTGCCCATCTTCATTTGAGCAGAGAGTTCAGCCATCTTAAGACCCAAGCCACCCTTCTTCTCATTGCGGAAGATACGGATGCGGATTTCGTGGAATTGGCGACGGGCATTTTCTTCATGCGGGGCCAAAGAGAGTGCCTGACGGCACAGGGTAAGGGCGATATCTAAACTGCCACGTTCTGCAGCTTTGGTGGCTTTGTCTAAAAACTGTTGTGCTTTCAGCTTGCGCTGTAAATCGGCCATGCTTGACATAATAAAATCCTCTCCGAAGAAATACGTTTAGAGTAGGATAGCGTAAATGACGAAAAAAATCAAGTCACGCACTCCTATTAATTGTAGTAAAAATCACTTTTTCGGCGCTTTTTTGGCGTTTGGTGTACGATTGGGTTGTACAGGGGTTAAGAGCTTCTTGATTTCTGCGGGGGTAAGTTCGCGATAATGCCCCACAGGAAGAGCGCCTAATTTGAGTCCCGAAAGGGAGATACGCTTGAGGCGTACCACGCGCAATCCCGCCTGTTCGCACATTTGGCGAATTTGACGATGACGTCCTTCCGAAAGGGTGAATTGCAGGTGGCGTCCTTCGCAGTGTTTCACGGGCACTGGACGAATGCGATAGCCTTCAATCACCAATGGACTGCGCAAAATTTCCAACTGACGGGCATCTGGCGTGCGATTCACCTCCACTTCATAGACCTTCTGATGGGCATAACGTGGGTGGGTGAGTTGTTGGATGAGGGCACCGTCGTTTGAGACGAGGAGGAGGCCTTCGCTATCCTTGTCTAATCGGCCAACGGGCACCAGGCGCAGTTTGAAGAGGCTAAACGACTCTAATACGCTGCGTGCACCTTGGCCATCGGTGGAGCAGACTTCGCCCACGGGTTTGTGATAGAGAAAAGTGCGATGTTGTTCTGCGAGGCGTGGAATCGGCGTTCCTCTGCAGGAGATGGCGGCATCTGGAGGGACGCGCAGGCCTGGTTCGGTGATGACTTGCCCATCAACCTTCACGAGGCCATCGCGAATGAGGTCTGCTGCACCGCGACGGGAGGCAATGCCACGTTGCGCTAAGATATTCTGAAGTCGTTCAAGTGTGTCCATGTCAAAGCGATAAAAATGAGAATAAACAAGCGTAACAATATACGGAATAGGACGCGCTGTCAAGTCTTTGTTGCAATTTTCTCAGTAAAAAGTAACGTTACAAGCGCATCTTGTGTTAAAAAAAGAGAATTTGTGTTAGAATAGAT
>JAGCML010000020.1 GCA_017646485.1 Kiritimatiellia bacterium | reverse complement strand
GTTGGGTTGCCAGCAGAAGCTGAGGGGATGCGTGTCGCAGTGGTGGCGGATCTGCACATCGATTGTTGGCGTGGGAAGCGGTGGAGCGAAACCTTTGTCTCGCGTTTAAATGCGGCGCAACCCGACATGGTGCTCTTTACTGGGGACCAAGTGGATGGAGAAATTGAACGACGCCGTGCTGATTTGGCCCCGTTAGCAACGATTCAGGCTCCCGATGGGAGGTTTCTGATTAGTGGCAATCATGAGTTTATGCATGACGCTGAGGCTTATTTGCAATACTATCAGACGTTGGGCTTGACCCTTTTAGATGGGCAGACTGCAACCGTTCGCGGGCTAACGCTGATGGGGTTGCCAGATGGACGCTCTTTAGTCGCCTCAAATAATGAGCCAATCTTGGAACGTCTGATGGCCACCTTACCTGCGGCGTCTTTTCCGGTCTTGTTGGTGCATAAGCCCGCTATCGCTCCGATTGCAGATAAGATGGGGGTGAAGATGCAGTTCTCTGGGCATACGCATGGGGGACAATTCCCTGGGTTGGCCTGGATCATGAAGCGTTACAATAATGGTTTAGTGCGTGGCCGTTATGATTTCCCCAATGGAATGCAGCTTCACCTTGCCATAGGGAGTGCTTCCTGGATTGGTTTCCCTTTCCGTCTCTTTTACACCTCAGAGCTCCCCATTTTCACCTTGCGTAGTCCTGCCAGCGTGGGGAATTAAACCACGAAAGGACTGCATGTGGGGAGGAAACCACAAAATACACAAAATACTCAAAAAGGGCGGCTGCGCCGCAGGACTGCCAGCGTGGGGAATTAAACCACGAAATACACGAAATACACGAAAAGGGCGGCTGCGCCGCAGGACTGCATGTGTGGGGATTAGAGTCCACGGAGCACACGGAATAAACGGAAAAGGACTGCATGTGGATGTGGCTACGCCACGGTTTAAAGTTTCGTTCGCTGCGCTTCCTTGCAGTTAGCAGTTTGTAGAGATAGGTGTGATTATGCGCTATGCCGCTTCGCGGGGCGGACTTTGTCCGCGCGGTACACGCTGCGCGTGCCTACAGTAACCGGGGGCTTTAGTTTAATGATGAATGATGAATGACGAATGATGAATTTTTGACTAGCTCATTGTGCTCTGTCGCCCTTCCAGGGCTACTGATGCAGCGCGCATCGCGCATAGATGCGCGCAACACGAATCCTGCACACCGCAGGCGCTTAAGATTCTCCAGAAGTCGCACAATGGGACATAAGGGACAAAGGGAACTAAGGGACAGAAGGGACTGAAGAGACATAAGGGACAAAGGGACACACATGCAGTCCTGTGGCGCAGTGCTTTTCTGTGTCATTCTGCGTCTTTTGTGGTTTCCCCTTTACATGCAGTCCTGTGGCGCAGCCGCCTTTTCGTGTATTTCGTGTATTTTGTGGTTTCTAAAATCACACTGGCAGTGCTTAACTCCGAACATTGAACTCCGAACTCCAGTGAGCGTAGCGAGCGAAACTGAAACAGTGGTTTCTAGCAGTATTCATGATTCGGGCTTGGAAAAGTTGCTTGATTCTATGATAAAATAGGAGCATGATGAAGTATGATTTTCCTATTGTTTTAAACCGTCCCCTGGTGGTCTTTGATATTGAGTCGACGGGTATTTCTCCACGTGCAGATCGCATTATTGAATTGGCAGCGATTCGTTTAAATCCTGATGGGAGTCGGGATGAGCGTGAGTGGTTATTGAATCCTCAGATGAAGATTCCGATTGAGGCGGTGGCAATTCACGGTATTACGGATGAAGAAGTGGCAGATTGTCCGACCTTTGCTGAGGTGGCAACTGAGATTTTCATGTTTTTTGAAGGCTGTGATTTGGCTGGTTTTTCGGCAGGCTATTTTGATGCACAGATTTTGAATGAGGAGTTTTTGCGATGCGATATTCGCAACTTCCATCCAGAAGGTCGTGCGCTTGTCGATGCGCAGAAGATTTATCATAAGCGTGAACCCCGTGATTTGACGGCGGCCTTGAAGTTCTACTGCAATAAGGACCTGGGCGAGGCGGCACATGGGGCAATGGCTGATACGCGTGCAACGCTTGAGGTCTTGATTGGACAGTTTGAGCGTTATCCGGATTTGCCGAGGGATGTGCCAGCCTTGGATGAGATGTTTAATCCACGTGACCCATTAAATGTCGACCGTATGGGTCGGTGGCGTTGGGTCGATGGTGAAGTTTGCGTGAACTTTGGCAAGAAGAAAGGGGTCAAGTTGCGCGAATTGGTGGATGGCACGATTTCGGATGGCAAGTCATTTTTGAAGTGGATGACGAAGAGTGATTTCCCAGAGGATACGCGTGTGGTGGCAGAGGATGCCTTACGCGGATTTCTCCCAACGCGTGGCGCGCGGAAGTAAGTTTTTGAAGTATTGAGCAGGAAGGATAGAACGTTATGCGTGATATTACAGAGTTCATTGAGCAGTTTAGAGAAACGGGCTCCTATCGTACACCCGCCGAACGCTTGGGCAAGCCGCGCAAGAATGGTTTGTGGACGTCGCTGGCCTATAACTTCCGTGGTTTGGGCGGCTCGATGTTGCGTGCTACATGGTTGTCGCACCAGGGTAAGTTTGACAATCAGCGTTGGGCAGAGTGCGGTTTACACTTGCTGTGGGAAACCGAACGTTTGGGCACAGAGGTGATTATTGAGGGCTTTGAGAATTTGAAGCAGGCAGGTCCCTGCGTGGTGGTGAGTAACCATATGAGCCTTTATGAAACATTTGCTTTCCCGCCCTTGATGCGCGCATTTACCGATGTGGCAATTGTCTTGAAGGAGTCGCTTCTTCGCGTGCCGTTATTGGGTCAGACATTCTCTACGCTCAAGACAATTGCATTGGGTCGTTCGGATCCGCGTGCTGACTTAAAGGCAGTATTGGAGCAGGGGGAGCGTTACATTCGTGAAGATAAGGCTTCTGTTTTGCTTTATCCTCAGGGTACGCGTCAGCCTTACTTTGACTGCCGTAAGTTTAACACGTTAGGGGTGAAGTTGGCTCAGAATGCGGGGGTACCGATTGTGCCTGTCGCTGGTCAGACGTCCTTCTTGGGCGTGGGTAAGTATACGAAGGATTTTGGTCCTGTGGATACGTCGATTCCTGTGCGCTTCGCTTGCGGTCCTGCAATCTATGTGACGCGCGCGAATGCGAAGGAAGCTCAGGCGCAGTGCGTGGACTTCATTGCGTCTAAATTGGAAGAATGGGGCAAGGTCGAGGTGCGTCGATGAGATTCGCCTCATTTCGCAACTGTGTCATGGCGCTCTCGCTCTGTCTGATGGGCGGGGTGCTTCATGCACAGTTTGAGATGACTGAGATGTTTGTCGCCTCATCGATTACCAACCACCTCAATGAGACGATGCCGGTGCGCGTTTGGCGTAATTACTCGGATGCCGATTTGCCTGTGCCCGTGTTGGTTTTGCTTCACGGGAGTGGTGAGTGTGGACAAGATAATGTCAAACAGCTTGCCGCATTTGCGCCCATTCATCGTCAGGCCTTGATTGATGAGGATATTCCGCCTGCGCTCTATTTGATTCCGCAGTGTACGCAACGGAATGCCTGGGTGCGTGGTTTGGCCTTTAAGGAGGACTATCGCGCGCCCCGTTATCCCGCGCCTGCGTTGCGAACGGTGAAGGACTACTTGGATCAACTCGTGGCTGATG
>JAGCML010000170.1 GCA_017646485.1 Kiritimatiellia bacterium | reverse complement strand
GGTATTGCTACCGATGCTCAGGTGCGCTGTTTGGGTCACCCGATGCAGGTGCCGTTCGGGGATGAACTCCTTGGCCGCGTCTTTACGGGTTCTGCAAAGCCGCGTGATAATGGTCCAGAATTGACCATGAATCCCACCGATATCGGTACGCCTTCGGTGAACCCCGCTAAGCGTATTATCCCGCGCAACATGGTGCGCACGGGTATTCCGATGATTGACGTGTTTAATACGCTCGTTGAAAGTCAGAAGCTCCCGATTTTCGCTCGCGCTGGTGAACCTTACAATGACTTGCTCGCACGTATCGCCCTTCAGGCAGAAGTTGATATCATCATTCTCGGTGGTATGGGCTTGAAGCACGACGACTACCTTGCTTTCCGTGATACGCTTGATGCTTCGGGTGCTTTGTCTCGTACGGTGATGTTTGTGCATACCGCAGCAGACCCCGTGGTGGAATGTATGCTCGTTCCGGACGTCTCGCTGGCCGTGGCAGAACAGTTCGCCTTGAAGGGTAAGCGCGTGCTTGTGCTTTTGACCGATATGACCTCCTTCGCAGACGCGATGAAGGAAATCGCAATTACGATGGAACAGATCCCTTCGAACCGCGGTTATCCCGGCGACCTCTATTCGCAGTTGGCCGCACGTTACGAAAAGGCCGTCGACTTCGAAGGAGCTGGTTCGATTACCATTCTTGCCGTGACCACCATGCCGGGTGATGATGTGACGCACCCCGTGCCCGACAATACGGGTTACATTACGGAAGGTCAGTTCTATCTGCGTAATGGACGTATCGAACCCTTCGGTTCGCTCTCGCGTTTGAAGCAACAGGTGAACAAGGATACGCGCGAAGACCATCGTACCATCATGGATGCTATGATTAAGCTCTATGCACAGTACAAGGACGCAGCAGAAAAGCAGTCCATGGGCTTCCGTATGAGTGAATGGGACCGCAAGCTTTTGCGTTATGGTGCACTCTTCGAAGAGAAGATGATGGACCTCTCGGTGAATATTCCTTTGGAACAGGCGCTTGATCTCGGTTGGCAGATTTTGGCCACCTGCTTCGAGCCGATGGAAACAGGTATTCCGTCCAAGATGGCTGACCGTTTCTGGCCGAAAGCCTGAGTAAAGCCGCACACGCTGATGCGAGGTCGCAATGGCTAAAATCAAGCATACAAAGACAGAATTAAAGGCGCAAACCGATGCGTTAAAGCGGTTTCAACGCTTTCTGCCGATGCTTCAACTTAAGAAACAGCAGCTGCAGGCAGAAATTGCAGGCATCTCTGCAAAGTTGGCTGAGGTGCAACAGCGTGAAGCCGCTGCACGCAAGCGCTTAGAAGCATGGGTTGCGCTTTATTCCGATGAGGCCGTCCAACCCGATGCGTTGGTCACCTTTAATGGTGTGCAAACCACGCAGGGAAACATCGCTGGTGTCGCCATTCCTGTTTACGAAGGAATTAATGCCGAACCAGTCGCACTGGACCCTTATCGTACCCCCGCCTGGACAGATGATGCGCAGGATATGCTCGCCGAATTGATGGCACTCCGTGCCGAGGGCGATGTCCTCTCGCGCCAACGCGAATTGATTCGCGAAGAACTTCACACCACGGGGCAACGCGTTAACCTTTTTGAAAAGGTGAAGATTCCTGAATGCAAGGAAAACATCCGCGTGATTCGTATCTTCATCGGTGATGAGCAGACGGCCGCAGTGGTGCGAGGCAAGATTGCCAAGGGCCGCACGCCCGTCAAGAAAGAGGAGGCAGACGAATGATTGTTCCAATGAAACAATTGACCTTGGTCTGCACCGCTTCTGCTCGTGAAAAGGCATTGTCCGTTTTGCGTGAACTCGGATGCGTTCATGTGAAACTCGATGTACGTGACGGGGAAGCGATTCGTCGCTCCGCCGCTTCGGTGGTTGCCGCAGAACAGGCCTTGCGTGTGCTGGATGTGGCAGAAAAGAATGGCACCTTTGCCTTCCGCCCAGATGCGAATTCCAAGATTTCCGCACTCTCTTTTGTGGAATTGACGGCTGAAGCCGAAAAGACTGTCGCTCCGACCGATACTGCAGGCGTGAATACTATCGCCGAAATCATTACGCGTTTGCGTGATGAGGCAATGGCCAATGCGCTGTTGTTGCGTCGTTACGAAGCCTTTGGTGATGTAAATCCTGAGACGATTGCTGCGCTATCTGCTTCGGGAATCCCTGCGGCACTCTTCAAATGCCCCGTGACCGATGAATTGCCTTCTGATGGCGTCTTTACCTTCGCAGAAGAGACCGGCTTCGTTTACGGCGTTTGGATGCGCGTAGAACCTTTGCCTGAATCGGCTGAAGCAATCCCCGTGCCAGAAATTTCGACCGCAGAAATGCGTCGCCGTGTTGCTTCGGCAGATGCTCTTTCTGCAAAGTTGGTTTGCCTGCTCGCAGATCACGCAGAGGCGCTTCGTAAGCCGTTGAATGCCGCATTGCGTGCTTGCCAAGAGGATAAGACCGCCACCGAAGTTGCCGCAAATCTGCGCGATGCAGGTGAGGTGGCATGGCTTCAGGGTTATCTGCCAGGTCGCAATGTGCTCGAAGTGCTTGCAAAGGCCGATGCAGAAGGGTGGGGCGTTGTCTTCTCCGAAGTGGATCCTAATGACCCCAATGTGCCCGTGCTGCTCGAACCCCCGCGTGGCTTCCGTGCAATCGGCACCCTCTTTAAGGGGCTTGGCATTCTTCCGGGATATACTGAAGGCGACTGCTCGGTGTCGTTCTACATCTTCTTCTCCCTCTTCTTCGCAATGCTTGTCGGTGACGCAGGCTATGGCGCCGTGATGCTCGCAGGTGTCCTGGCGGCTGGCTGGAAGTTGAGAAAGAGCGAAGCGGCACGTCCGTTGCTTCTGATCCTCACGGTTTTCTGTCTCTCTACCATCGTCTGGGGTATTCTCTCTGGCACCTACTTCGGCATTGCTAAGGAAGCGCTGCCGACTTGCTTGAGTGCAATTCCGACCGTCGAATGGTTGGGCGTAAATGACAATATCATGTTCCTCTGCTTCCTGATTGGTGCTTGCCATATCTCTTTGGCGCGCCTTTGGAATGCGGTACTGTTAGCTCCAAACATCAAGATGCTGGGCGAACTCGGCTGGCTGGGTGTGACCTGGAGCATGTTCATGATTGTCTGTGGCATTGTGGTGAACTGGTTCAACCAACCCGAGTGGGCATGGTGGCTTCTTGGTGGAAGCGCTGGCGTCATCCTCATTCCGCTGATTGCAGATATTAAGAACGAAGGCATCAATATTGGTATGCTGCCGCTCAATATCATCAGTGCGATGGGTGACATCATCAGTTACGTTCGTCTCTTTGCCGTGGGTCTCGCTTCTGTTAAAGTGGCAGAAAACTTCAACGAAATGGCCCTCAGCCTCGAACTTCCCCTCGCGCTTCGCATTGTTGCAGTCTGTGCAATCCTCCTCGTAGGACACGGCCTCAACCTCGCTATGGGCGCACTCTCCATTCTTGTTCATGCCGTGCGTTTGAATACCTTGGAATTCTCCAATGCCAAGGGCATCACCTGGTCCGGACAAGCCTACAACCCTTTTAAACAACCTCAACAATAAAGGAAACATTACACTATGGATACCGCACTTACCGTCGCAGGCGCCGTTGCCTGTCTCGCACTCTCCGGCCTCGGCTCGGCTATCGGCACTGGTTTTGCCGCAGCGGGCGCAGTTGGCGCATGGAAGAAGTGCTACGCTCAGAACCGCCCCGCACCCTTCTTGCTCCTCGCTTATGTCGGTGCACCTATCACCCAGACGCTCTACGGGATGATCCTCATGTTCACCATGATTGGTAAGCCTGTTGCAGCTGGCGCTGGCATCGGCATGCTCATCCTCGGCATCTTTGCAGGCCTCGGTATCGGCATGTCTGCAATCTTCCAGGGTCGTGCAGGTGGTTGCGCCGCAGATGCTCAGGGCGAAACCAGCCAGGGCTTCACCAACAACCTCGCCGCTCTCGGTATCGTTGAAACCACGGCAATCTTCGTCATGGTCTTCACCTTGATCGCCGTTGGTAAGCTCGCAGCGTAAGCATTCACCTTACTTCATCTACGACGCGCGCCCAGTTGGGTGCGCGTCTTTTTTATGCACCTGCTATGGGCCTGTCGGCCCTGGGGATTATGCTCGCAGGCTCGCTGTGGATTACGCATGCAGGCTCGCTGTGGATTACGCTCGCAGGCTCGCTGGGGATTACGCATGCTGGCG
>JAGCML010000169.1 GCA_017646485.1 Kiritimatiellia bacterium | reverse complement strand
TTGACATCAATTCGGGTTCTGTCCTCGCACGTCGTTATGACCCTGTCACTTCGGCTTTGATGGAAAAGGCTGCAAAGGCTGGCATCCCGATGTTCGATGTGGTTGACACTTCGTTTGACAAGGGCCTCTTGCTCAAGACGTTGAAGATTGACCCCACGCACAGCGAAGAAGAAGCTGTCCGTGACATCTATCACCGTTTGCGTCCGGGCGATCCTGTGACGGATGCAAATGCTCGCTCTTATGTGCGTTCTCAGTTCTTTGATGCTCGTCGCTATGACCTCGGCTATGTGGGCCGTTATAAGGTCAATCAGCGCTTGAATCTCATGGACAAGGTGGACTTGAACCTTCGCGTTCTCTCTGAAGATGGCGTGGAAGTGGTTGAAGCCCTTCGCCTCTTGCTCAACATCACCGCAGGCCGTGAAAACGTGGACGATATCGACCACCTCGGCAATCGTCGTATTCGCACGACGGGTGAATTGCTTGAAAACGCTTGCCGTACCGGCTTGAATCGTACGGAACGTTTGATCCGTGAACGTATGTCCACCTTTGACAATTCCCAGAATGGTGGCGTTCTCTCTCCTGTCCGCTTGGTCACCTCCAAGAGTCTCTCGGCTATGATCCAGGACTTCTTCGGTCGTAGCCAGTTGAGCCAGTTCATGGATATGACCAACCCGCTCTCTGCCCTCGCTCATAAGCGTCGTCTTTCTGCATTGGGTCCTGGCGGTCTCTCTCGTGAACGCGCTGGCTTCGAAGTGCGTGACGTTCACCCGACTCACTACGGTCGTATCTGCCCGATTGACACACCTGAAGGTCCGAAGATCGGTTTGATTTCCTCGCTCGGCCTTTACGCGCGTATTAATAAGTATGGTTTCATTGAAACCCCTTATCGCGTTGTGAAGGACGGCCAGGTTACGACTGAAATCGTCTACATCGACGCCGATGAAGAAGAGAAGTATGTCATCGCACAGGCAAATGCACCATTGGATGAAGCCAATCGTTTCATCAATTCGATCGTGAAGGTGCGTTGCCGTGGCGAATTCATGACGGCTGAACCTGCCGACATCGACCTCATGGACGTTAGCCCGATGCAGGTGGTCTCCATTGCAGCTGGCTTGATTCCGTTCCTCGAACACGACGACGCAAACCGTGCACTCATGGGTGCACACATGATGCGTCAGGGTGTGCCGTTGATGCGCACCGAACGTCCTCGCGTGGGTACGGGCCTTGAAGGTATCGCTGCAGCAGACAGCTGCGTGACGGTTTTGGCTGAAGAAGATGGTATCGTGGCCTACGTTTCCGCTACGGAAATCATCGTTTCTAAGGATGGCAAGTACAATCCTAAAGTCCGCAAGGGCGAAAAGGTGGCAGGTTGCCGTCGTTATGTGCTTGAAAAGTTCCGCCGTTCCAACGCTGGCACTTGCGTCAACCAGAAGCCGATCGTTAA
Organism: Kiritimatiellia bacterium; assembly: GCA_017646485.1. Taxonomy (GTDB): domain Bacteria; phylum Verrucomicrobiota; class Kiritimatiellia; order RFP12; family DVOR01; genus Spyradenecus. The sequence continues at coordinate 1,935 of JAGCML010000169.1, read as the reverse complement.
GCTCGGCCAGGAAGTCAAGAAGGGCCAAGCCCTCGCAGATGGTCCTGCTACCGACTCTGGCGAACTCGCTCTCGGTAAGAACCTCCTCGTGGCCTTCATGCCTTGGCGTGGTTTTAACTTCGAAGACGCTATCCTTATCAATGAACGTTGCGTGAAGAATGATACCTTCACCTCTATTCACATTAAGGACTTCGAATGTGGCGCTCGTGACACGAAGCTCGGCCCCGAAGAAATTACGCGCGATATCCCCAATGTGGGTGAAGATATGTTGCGTAACCTCGGCCACGATGGCGTGGTGCGCGTGGGTGCTGAAGTGAAGCCCGGCGACATCTTAGTCGGTAAGATCACCCCGAAGAGCGAAACCGAACTCGCCCCTGAAGAACGCCTCCTCCGTGCAATCTTCGGTGAAAAGGCAGCAGATGTGCGCGACACCTCCCTCAAAGTTCCGCCGGGAACCAAGGGTATCGTCATGGATGTCCGCGTGACCAATGACGCCGCAAGCGCAGCCACCAAGGCTAAGAAGAATGCGAAGGTTGCTAAGGCGCTTTGATGGACGATGGTGAAGAAGCACTCTCCTATTTGGATGATGCCGCAATGCCCGTCAACTCCACCGAAGTGGAAGCACGTCGCGTTGAAGACATTCGTAAGCGTCGTGAAACGGCTATCTTTGATGACATGGCAAAGACCTTTGCTGAAAAGCTCAAGGGCGAAAAGCTTCCTGTCGATATCCGTGACACCAATGGCGAAATCGTCATCCCGAAGAATCGCAAGATCTCTCCCAACCACCTCTTGAAGCTCGCTGAAGCACATGACCGCCTCCAGACGATCATCGAACTTCCCGAAATTCAGACCTACATCCAGGATGTGAAGAATCTCTTTATTCCGCGCTTTGCTGAATTGGATATGATTGGCATTGACGGTTTGGGCGAAGATGGTCTCTTGGACGAAGATCGTGTCGTCAAGCAGGTGCGCGTGTTCATCGCTGAAAAGAAGAACCTCTCGGTCGGCGATAAGCTCGCAGGTCGTCACGGTAACAAGGGTGTCGTCTCCCGTATTCTCCCGGACTGCGATATGCCCTTCTTGCCCGATGGTCGCTCGGTGGACATCGTTTTGAACCCGCTCGGCGTGCCTTCTCGTATGAACCTCGGCCAGCTCTTCGAAACCGTGCTTGGTGGTGCATGCTCGGAACTCGACATGCATGTCAAGACCCCTGTGTTTGATGGTTGCCAGGAAAGCGAAATCGACGACCTCTTGAAGCAGGCTCGTCAGCACCAGGAAGACGCCAATGTCCCCGGCGCAGTGCCGTGGATTAGCGCAGATGGTAAGGCTCAGCTTTTCGACGGTTTGACGGGCGAACCCTTCCAGCAGCGCGTTGTCGTTGGTACGATTTACATGCTCAAGCTCCACCACTTGGTCACGGACAAGATCCACGCTCGTGCAACGGGTCCCTACTCCTTGGTCACGCAGCAGCCGCTCGGTGGTAAGGCTCAGGCAGGTGGTCAGCGTATGGGTGAAATGGAAGTGTGGGCATTGGAAGCCTACGGCGTCGCCTATGCCTTGCAGGAACTGCTCACCGTGAAATCCGACGATGTCGTCGGCCGTACTCGTATCTACGAAACAATTGTCAAGGGAACCAATACGCTCGAAGCCGGTACGCCTGAATCGTTCTCCGTGCTCGTCAGCGAATTGCGTGGTCTCTGCTTGGATATGAAACTCCTCGGCGGCGACGCTGAAGAAGAAGCTCCAGTAGAAGCTCCCGTAGCTCCGGCTATCTCTGCGCACACCCCTTCTTTGACACACTAATCGGAGGATTCCCATGGCCTCTTACGCCACATCTAAGGATATTTTCAAATTGTCGGCAAGCGCACAATACGATGCTGTGAGCATCGCGCTCGCCTCTCCTGACACCATCCGTACATGGTCTCACGGCGAAGT
>JAGCML010000168.1 GCA_017646485.1 Kiritimatiellia bacterium | reverse complement strand
CGACGCCCTCAAAGTACTCTATCGTTTAGCCTCCCTAAATCATGCTGCCTACCTTGTGGGCGGCAGCGTGCGTGATTTATTACTGGGCAGAAAGCCAAAGGACTTTGACGTTGGCACCGATGCGCGTCCCCGCGAAATTAAGAGTATCTTTAAAAATTGCTTTCTGGTTGGCAAGCGGTTTCGTTTGGCGCACATTGTCTTTGGCAAAAAGGTGATTGAAACTGCCACCTTCCGTAAGGCCCCTGCTCAAGATGCTGTGCAAGATGAGCACGGTCTTTATCAGTATGAAGACAATACTTTTGGTACGCCACAAGAAGATGCACTCCGTCGCGACTTCACGGTCAATGGCCTCTTCTACGACATTAAGACCTTCTCCATCATTGACTATGTCGGTGGCTTAAAAGACTTAAAGTCCAAAACGATTCGTTCCATCGGGGACCCCAGCATTCGTTTTCGTGAAGACCCGGTGCGCATGATGCGAGCGGTTCGCTTTGCAGCAAAACTTGGGTTTGACATTTGCTCTGCTGACATCAAGGCAATCCGCAAGTACGCAGGAGATTTAGGCAACGCCTCCCTCTCGCGCCTCTGCGAAGAAATCCAGCGTCTCTTTGTCCATCAAGCAACCGAGCGTTCCCTTCGTTTGGCCTATGAATACGGTTTGCTGGAAGTCCTCTTGCCGAGCTTGCATCAGTGGTTAAGCGAAAAATCTGAAAATTGCGAAGCCGTTTGGCAGGCGCTTCATGCATTAGACCAAACAGCAGCCAAGCAAGATGTCTCCAATGCTGTTGCTTTTGCGATGCTCTTCTACCCGATGGTCACCGAAACCGTTGAGCAACTGCGCGCAAAGACACCTACCGGAAAACGCTTCAATGTCTTCCATGCACGTCGTTTGGCGGCCGAAAAGGTCTTGACACCTATTGTCAAACATTACCGTTTCCCACGTGCCTTGTGGATGACTGCGATTGACATCCTGGAGTTGACCGATCGTTTAACACGAAAGCCCGACCCCGCCTCAGCGCGTGACATCCGCTTTATTAATCACGGCATCTTCCCTGAAATTCTGCAAGGTGCCGAAGTCTTTAAAACACTTTTCCCCACGCGCACTTGGCAAATTGAAGTTTGGCAAGCCCTCTACCAGAAGGCTGGCCCTATCGCACGTCAAAAACGCGACGAGGACTTCGTTCCTCCAGCCAATCCGCATACGCGAAAAGCACGTCGCCGTCACACGAAAAGACGTCGTAAAAACCATGCTCCCAATGCACAACAGCAACCCACCCCATCGGCTTAAGTGGCACACACCATCGTAACAGACTTTTACAAGTACACATTATGAAACTCTACCTCGTTCGTCATGGCGCTTATCGTTCTGAGTACACCTCAGCACTTGGGCCAGGACTCTCGCCACGTGGCGAAGAGCAAGCTCGTGTAGCGGGCGCATTTCTCCGAAAACAAAAAGCCGCTCCAGAGGTGCTCATCACCAGTGGTTATCTCCGCGCCCAAGAGACCGCCTCCGAGATTCTGAAACAGTTGAACATCACGTTGGATCCCATTGAATCTCATGACTTTTCTCCTGGGGGTGATCCTGAAACGATGCGTGCAGTCATCGAATCCCTGGAGGCAAAAGAGGTCTTAGTCGTAGGCCACATGAACTCTATTGGCGAACTCGCCCATGCGCTTAATTTCCAAGCGCCCCCTTATTTCGACACTTGTACCATGATGGCCTTTGAAAAGCAAGGCTCATCTTGGAAATTTCTTTGGTTTAATGATTGCGGAAGGACCGTATTATGACAGAAAAACGTGAAACACTCGCCACCAGTCTTGGCTTTCTTTTAGTCTCTGCTGGATGTGCCGTTGGATTAGGAAATGTCTGGCGATTCCCCTACATTGTTGGCAAAAATGGTGGTGCACTCTTTGTATTGCTCTACGTTGTTTTCTTGCTCATCTTTGGCTTACCAATGTTGACCGCAGAATTTGCTGTCGGCCGTGCATCGCAGCGCTCGGTGATTGGTTCGTATGATGTCTTAACCCCCAATCCCGGCGTCTATCGTTGGATTGCGAAATTGCAACTCGCAGCCAACTGGTTACTCATGATGTTCTATGCCACTGTGGCGGGTTGGATGCTTGCCTATCCTACGTCATTAATCAGTGGCTCATGGGATTTGAGCGAACCGGGCAAACACTTCGGCGCCTTTGTTTCTGATCCCTCAATGCAAATCTTCTGGACAATTATCGTCTTGATGATTGGCTTTGGTGTTTGTGCACTTGGCCTTAAAAAAGGCGTTGAAAACGTCACCAAGAAGATGATGGTCACGCTCTTCTTATTGCTCATTGGCCTTTCTTGCTATGTCATCACCTTGCCTGGTGCTGAAAATGGCATCTCTTTCTACCTTAAGCCATCGCTTGAAATTCTTCAGACGCGTAGCCTTTCGCAGGTCATCTTCGAAGCATTGGGCCAAAGCTTCTTCACCCTTTCATTGGGTATTGGCTCAATGTCCATCTTTGGCAGTTACACCTCACGCAAGTATACGCTCGCAGGCGAATCTGCGAAAATTATTGCCATTGACACCTTTGTGGCTATGATGGCAGGCATGATTATCTTCCCGGCTTGCTTTGCGTTTGGCGTCAATCCGGGTCAAGGCCCCTCCCTTATCTTTGTCACGTTGCCTGAAGTCTTTGCACAAATGCCCGCAGGTAAATGGATTGGCTCTGCCTTCTTCATCTTCTTGGCATTGGCGGCTTTGACCACGGTCATTGCAGTGGTGGAAAACATCATCGCTATGACAATGGAAGTCTGGAAGACCTCCCGCACAAAGGCTATTCTCGTCACGGCACCGCTCTTGATTGTACTCGCCCTGCCCTGTGCACTTGGCTTCAACACGTTAGCCTTTATCACGCCTTTAGGTGCCGGCTCTTGCATCCTCGACTTGGAAGACTTCCTCGTCTCGAACATTGCTTTGCCGTTGGGTTCCTTAGCCTTCCTCATTTTCTGCGTTAGCAAGCGTTACTGGGGATGGAAGAACTTCCTTGCGGAAGCCAACACAGGTTCGGGTCTGCGTCTCGCCAATGGCTTACGCATTTACATGACCTACATCCTGCCGACGATTCTGCTTGCGGTCTTCCTCTTTTCATTAATTGAAAAGTTTAAACCCGCAGCACCTGCAGAAGCAGAACCCGCGAAGGAAGAAGTCCAGCAGGTCGCAACACCTGAAGCAGTGGCGCAGCCTACGGCTACAGAAGTTACCGTGCCTCAGCAATTGCCTGAAGCACCCGCACCTCAAACGCCATAAGTCACCCTGCGTGATTGAGACAAAAAAGTGGCGTATCGCTTCTGCGTTACGCCACTTTTTTAGTTCTGATACGCATTCACTCGCCAAGCGTCAAGCATGCACTAAACGGTGAAATACCATCATCATTAAACAGATTTCAACTGACTCCGCACCCAAAGCATATCATCCAGCAACGACTCCGAGAGCGTCTTACGCCGTAAGCTGTCTGGATAGACAAAATAGGCATACGTCTCCACCTCTAACGGCCATCCTCCTGCTCGAACATAACGCCAAAAAGCAGAAGTAAGCGTATGACGCGTCGTCCCTAAGCGTTGCGTTCCCTCCCATGTAAGCGGCACATGATAATGAATACGTCCACTTGCACCCAGCAATTCGGGCAAAAGCGCTTCTGTTAAGTCAGGGAAACACGTCAAATCCGCATTGTCTTCGCGCCGACGCGTCTGATGGAGATATTCTCGGTCAATAAAAGCGCGCAAATCGTCAGCCGTGGTATAACGATTGAACTCCAAAGCGGCAGAGACTTGAATGCGCGCAACGGGAATGTGCGCCGCAACTAAGCTTCTCAAAGCGTTTAACGGATCTTCGTATCCTACTGCGAAATGACAGGTATCAAAACACAAACCAATGTAAGGACGATAACTGGGCACCCATGACGGATGCGACCAAAGACGTTCAAAGAAATCAATCGTCTGTTGCGTCGCTTCCAATAAGCAATCGGGTTCAGGCTCCAAAGCCAAGCACATCCGTCGTCCCGTAAAACCTTCTAACTTTCGCAAGAAGAGGGCCATCGAACACAGTTCCTCAAGCATTGCATCCGAGATTCCCTGACCACGATCATAGGCCAACGGCACAGTTGTGACACTTGGCGAATGATCTCCCAAGCGTGCAATCGGAAAATTGGATAATGCATAGAACAAATTTCGTGTATAGGCCGAGCGATCTGGGTGCATCCAATCCGGTAAATACACCTTTTCTTTCACGACTTCGTCATGAAAGTTGTCGTACGGGAACCCATTAATTCCCATTACAGCTAATTTGTTATGCGTGAGGAAGTTAGAAAAATTGCGAAACGTTTCGGGATCACGCAACATCTTTGCAGCCTGCGCGCCCAAACGTAATCCCACTGGAAACGCCCCTTCAATCTTAAAAGCCTCTCTTAGCGGAATCGTAACACGCGCCAAAGCATCTTTTACTGCGGCAATATCTTCCCCGCGATGCACATTCATACAATACGTAATCGCATTCATCTTACACCCTCTTTTTTCTGTAAGTGTACCATATTTCCACGCCTTATACACATTTCTATCTATGGCACAAGGCACAAAAGAAAGCTCCAAAGGAAGATAATCCCAACTTTTACCTGTGTCTGGACGAAGATTCGCCCATCAGGTGATGACAAGCGCCATTCTTTGATGCTAAACATGCTATAATGATGTTCCATCATTCTTCTTACAGTTGTCATTTCTTGGCAAGGCCACAAAATGACTCAAATAGGATACATTCATGTCAACAGATTCACCGGCAGATGCTGCGGTTCAATATTTTGAGTCAGGGGCATCCTGTGCACAAGCAGTTTTAGCGGCCTGCGGTGCAACACTTGGCCTCACAGAAGAGATGGCAATGAAGTTAGGTTCTGCCTTAGGCGCTGGCATCGCAGGCTTACGTGAACCTTGTGGCGCAGTGACAGCGATGGTCGCCATCTTAGGATTGCGCTATGGCCCATCCACTCCGATGGATGCAAAGACAAAAGCCGCACACTATGAACGCGTCCGCACGGCGATTGAAGCATTTGACAAACAATTTGGTACCCATAATTGTAAAGCCTTATTGCAACAAGCCTCCATTGAAAAGCAAGCAGGTGTAGCGCCAGAAGCGCGTACCGCAGCGTATTACGCAAAGCGTCCATGTGCCGCATTCGTACGCTTTTGTGCAGCACAAGCCATGGCCGAAGATCACCCCGAAGCACAAAATTAATCCCTTTTATGCATCCGTTTTCCCTTCTCATCAAACCTGCTGGCGCCGATTGTAATTTACGGTGTGCCTATTGCTTTTATCTGGGACGGGCTGAACTTTATCCTGAAACCTCCTGTCATCGCATGACAGAAGCGACCTTAACGCGTTTAGTGCGAAGCTATCTTGCCCTTCCCTTTTCGGCGCATACCTTCGCCTTTCAAGGTGGCGAGCCCCTCCTCATGGGCGAGGACTTCTTCCGAAAATTAGTCACCTTACAAAAGCGTTATGCGCGTCCTGGCTCCCAAATCACAAATTGTGTCCAAACGAATGGCACATTACTCACCGAAAGTTTAGCCCAATTCTTTACCCAAGAACACTTCTTACTCGGCGTTAGCGTTGATGGGCCAGCGGAATTGCACAACTTACGTCGTCCGAATGTGAATGGCGATGGCAGTCACGCCATGGTCATGCGTGGCTTAGACCTCCTCAAGGCGGCAAAGACTGAGTTCAATTTGCTCACCTTAGTCTCCAAAAGCAATGTTCACCACCCCCTTGAAGTGTATCGTTATCTGCGAGATGAACTGGGATGCAAATTCATGCAATTCATTGAATGCGTTGAATTTGATGCCGATGGTGCGCTTTCATCCGATGCAATCACCCCTGATGAATGGGCGAATTTCATCATCACCCTCTTTGATGAATGGTATGCAAAGGATAAAACCACGGTTTCCATCCGTCTCTTCGACAGCGTTATGGGAAAACTCCTCAATGGCGAGGCCCACAGTTGTGCCATGGGATGTGACTGCCGTGCCTACTTTGTCGTTGAACACAATGGTGATGTCTACCCCTGTGACTTTTTTGTAAGACCCGAATTAAAGCTTGGCAATCTTCACACTGAGGATTGGGACGAACTCTGGGATGCGCCATTACACACGCAATTTGGTCGTCGAAAAACGCAGTGGAATACCGCTTGCACCACTTGCCCCTACCTTAAGTTCTGCCAAGGGGACTGTCCCAAAAACAGAAGTGGGCACGATTTTAGCGCAGATGCCACACGACGTTCCTGGTTGTGTAGCGCATGGAAACGCATTTATGCACACATCTTGCCCCCCTTACAGCAAGAAATTCAACAGCTAAAACGACAGCACCAACGCTAATCGTTCATCCTTTTAATTAGGTATTTACACGATGAAACACGAAACCCTCAAACAATTCTGCAGTTTACATTCCACTCCAGGTGATGAAACTGAAGTCTTTGATGCCCTCTTGAATCGTTGGGAAGCACAAGGCTTGGAAACGAAACGCATTGGTCATTATGCCGTAATCGCCCAATCTGGCGCACGTAAAAAGGCCGACACCGTGCTCTTACTCGCCCATGCTGATAGCCCCGGCTTCATTGTTCAGTCCATCCTTTCCCCCACCAAACTTGAAGTGGTGGCCTTAGGCGGCGTTCATCCCACACACGATGCCGATCTCATCTTAAAGACCTCGCAGGAGAAGGTCCCCGTCCGGCTGCATGCCCCTGAAGCAGAGGTGGCATGGACGCGCACAATGCCCTTAACCGTAACGCTTGAAACGCCCTGCCACACCGTTCAAAAAGGCGACCGCCTCTGTTGGGCCTTTAACTGGGAAGAAAGCGACACCGAGATCGCCTCTCCCTTTTTAGACAACCGCATTGGTTGTGCGCTCATCGCTGATTGGTTTGAAGATTGTACGGCATATTTCCCAGAGATGAATGTTATCCTCGCTGCCTCTGCAATGGAGGAAGTCAATGGGTTTGGCGCAAATGTGCTTGCTCAAGCAGTAAAAGCCGACTTAGTGCTCGTCTTAGACATCACCTACACCGATGCAAAACAAAACATTGCACTTGGCAAGGGGCCTGTAATCACCCTTTCGGACGCCTCAGTATTGCTCTCAACCGCGATTCGCGATCGTATTCTCACAGCGAATGTCCCCTTACAAACCGAGGTCTACAACTACTCCGGCACCGATGCGCGCGCCTTCCCTGCCCAAGGCATCCCCACGCCAGCAGTGCCCGTCCTCATTCCGACCGAAGGCAATCATTCGCCTCGCGAAATCCTTCACCCCGCAGATCTTAAGGCATGGCCTGCAGCATTAGAAGCTGTTGCACGCGCCATCTTATCCTCTAACGCTCACTAAAAGAAAACCACAGATGAATCCCTTAGACAATATCCGCATCGTACTCGTTGGCACGCTTTACTCTGGTAATGTCGGTAGTGTTTGCCGTGCTATGGCAAACATGGGCTTACGCAATCTCACTCTCGTTGCCCCACGCATCCTTGATGACTGGAGCGATGGCGCACGCATGGCGGTCCATGCTGTTGATTTAATGGAAGCACGTAAAGAGGTTGCCACCCTTGAAGAGGCCATCGCTGACTGCGTTGCTGTCGTTGGTACTACGGCGCGTGGCGGACTTTATCGAGCCACGGTCCAAACCCCGCGTTTGATTATGCCTGAGATTTTGCGCTTAGCGGCTCAAGGTCCCGTGGCGATTGTCTTCGGCCGCGAAGATCAGGGATTACACAATGATGAAATCACACACTGCACCCACCTCATTCGTATCCCGGTTGACGAAAACTATCAAAGCCTCAACCTCTCTCAGGCGCTCTTAATTGTGGCTTATGAATTGTACACCGCCACCGGCACCTATGTAAGCCCCGTGGAAGAAGCCGACTCCTTAGCCGACCACTCCATGAAAAATGCACTCATGACCAAATGGCGTAAGGCCATGATTGACATCGGCTTTATGGAAGAACAAAAGGCCGACCACATGATGCAAGGCTTTAGAAGAATCTTTTCGCGTGGCGTCAAAACCGTGCCTGACGCACGCATTATGCTCGGTGCGGCCCATCAGATGAGTTGGGCAGGCGAAACAGCTCGCAAAATCGAAACGCCAAAATCAAAGTAACGCATCGTCCCAAATAAAGGGCGTGCTTGGAACCGTCTCCCACGTAAAAAGCGGAATCAATTCTGCTAAAGTGGAGACGGTTTCATTCATTTTTAGCCAACCACATGAACGCGCAAGTACGGTAAGGATTTGACTTGCCGTAATTCCCGCCGCACGATAGGTTGAAATGCGCGTATCGCCATGACGCTTTGCTAAACGCGCACCATCTTTCCCTACCACTAATGGCACATGATAAAACTGCGGTTCTGGCAAGCCCAAGCGACGATAAAGTACCACTTGTGCCGGCGTAGCAGGCAAAATATCATCTCCTCGCACCACATCCGTCACGCCCATGGCAGCATCATCCACCACCACCGCCAACGTATAGGCGATTGCCTCTCCTCGTGCCACCACAAAATCCCCTGTCAAATCTGCCGCAGCACGTGTCCATGCCCCAGCAAAACCATCAACAAAGGTCCCCACATCCCCCGCTTCCTAAGCCAAACGCCAAGCAGCCTTAGCAATTTTTTCTGGCTCATCCGCCTCGATTTGTTGCATCCGACAAGTCCCAGGATAACGCAAGACTTCGCCTGGATGTGGAGCAGATTGGGCCCGTTGGATATCCGCACGCGAACAAAAACAGGGATAAAGCGAGGAACGCAATTGTGCGAAGGCAGATTGATATCGCTCTAAACGGTGACTTTGCCAAACGGGTTCCTCATCCCAGTCAAAGCCCAACCACTTTAAATCCTCAATGAGTGCCGCATCCGCCCACGCTTTATGTTTCGGATGATCCAAATCTTCAATACGCAATAATACCCGTCCACCACACGCACGCATCTGCAACCAAGCCAACATAAAGGTACGAATATTTCCTAAGTGCAGTGCACCCGTTGGCGAAGGCGCCAACCGCCCCGTCCGTCTCTTACCACTCGAAATCTCTAAGTTCATGCTCCCCATTGTACCGCATTTCCCCACATTTAAATTCAAGTTTTATTGGCACTTGTACTATTTTTCGAAAAACAACAATTAATACAAAACAGTTTAAAACTTAAATTACTTTGCCAAAAAAGTCATTATCATAACCCAATCGTCCTTTCAAGAAAGCGCATAGTATCCCATTTTTTATACTACATTAATAGGGGGTTATTAATAGTACGTCGCCAGTTCGCGATCCCAAAACCGCAAATGTAGCGGATTCCTGAGCGTCTCTTCCATGATTAACGCCTCTGCTCGCGCCAGACGGTCCCCCTCCGCGCCCAACGGCTTCAAGCATGTCAAGTGGGGGCTATGCTTCGTGAGATAGACGAACCACGCCGCGGCATCATAGGACGTAATCGCCTCAAACCGTTTGAGGAGCAACGCCTCGGTACCGGCCAACATGGGACAGGGTACCTCATAAATCGTCTGGCACACGTCAACTGCATCATCAATCGCCCAAAACCAATCAATCCCGTTCGGACGGAAAAGGCTATCGTGGTGCTTATCAGCATGTCTTTTCAAACGGAAGAGCGCGTTTATTTTCGCCTCCGTTTGCGCATTCAGCCGTTCCAAAATCGCCTCCCAACGCCCATCCTTACGCAACTGCGTCTCGTTAGCGTTTAGCCACACCATCACATTTGTGAACAGTGTCTCCCATCCATCCCGCGCTTCCAAAGATAATTCATCATCATAGGAAAGAAGTAAATCACCTCACCATACGTTCCCGCCGGCAACCGCCCCTGAAAGAGACAGTTAAACTCATAAAACGCCATCTGTTTGTCAGGCGTCGCAAGAATGGACCGCTATTCCTCCTCATCAACAAAAT
>JAGCML010000167.1 GCA_017646485.1 Kiritimatiellia bacterium | reverse complement strand
CACATTGTTGCGGGGATGCTGGCTGTCATGCATCTCTATGGGAATGAGACGCGCCGTAAGCAGTATGAAGAAGAACGCCCGCGCATGGCGCAGCTCGCCCAGGCAAAGGATTTGATTCAGCGCGATCCACGAGGCCGTCAAGCACTTCTTCGTGTTTTTCTCCCCTCTCTTCAAACCTTGCCGATAGCCTTTTATTCAGATCAAGTTCGTATCGCGATTCGCATTTATGTAGAGGGGCAGGCGTGGAGACCTCAAGACTTGCCGAAGGCTGTTTATGCGTTTTCGGAGGGGGACGAGGATCTGATTGGCATCTTTGAAGATATTGCGGGGGGCGCCTTCCCTGGAGAGATGACGCTTACGCAATCGGATACACTAGCTCTCATTCGATGTGCGGCGAAGAGTTGGGTCGGATTCGAGGTGACGCGTCAGCAGTTGTGTGTGCGCAAGGAAAGCGTCGTAACCCCCATTTCTTTGCGCCCATTGCCAGATGTTGATGCGATGGAAGTGCGTGTGAGTGCTCCTAACGGGGGTGTTTTATTGGCGCACGGTGCACTGGGATTTGTGATTGCTGGCACCACGGCTATGCCAGTGGCTCGAACGCTCCCCTTGCCGTATCAAGCGGTTTATCGCGAACCTGTGCGTGTGCCGCGTAGTGGCTTGATTCATTTTTATCAAAATGATCTGCCACAGATGACGGCAGCATTGCCATTGGATGAGAAGAGTGTTCCGCTTGAACTCTTTACGACCACGCCTGGTTCGCCGCGCTTCATCTTGGAAATTGATGGCGATGAGAATGAGGTTACTGCACGGTTGACGGCACAATATGGAAATTACCATGTTAAGGTGGGGTCTACAGAAGAGATTTCGCAACCCGATCCTGAGGATTTTTACCATTGTTATGTGCGTAATCGTGAGGCAGAGCGTGCTGCACTTGACTATACACAGGCCATGGGCTTCTTTAGTTCAAATGGGAACCATTTAGGGGAAGTAACAGGGATACGTGCAATTCGTAATTTGATGGGCGAACATATCCCTGCGGTGCGTCGAGCGGGTTGGAAGGTGCGCTTAACAGGAAAGATTGCTGATGCGTGTGAAGCTGCGGAGATGATTCTGCCTGTGGTGTCTGTAACCCCGAGTGCTTCTGGTGCAAACTTTGAATTAACGACGGTTTATGAAGCACCGCAAGGTAAGGTGGAGATCACGGCAGCAGAGGTCGAACGTGCCTTGGCTCACGGTAATGCCTATATCGAAAAGGAGGGTACGTTAGTCCTCATTGATATCGGGGCTCTGAAAACCTTGCGGAAAACCTTGTCTTCTTGTCATGCATCAGCTGGCCAAACGCCCGGAAGTTCATCGTTAGATGCTGTGCACGTTCCTTTTGTTGAAGCGGTGTTGGCGGGGTTGGAAGGGATTATCTTTGAAACTCATCCAGATTGGCAAAAACGTACCGCGGTGCAGAATCGTGAGCAGAAGCCAGAACCAGTGGACTTGGGTCGCCTTGAGGGAACGCTTCGCCCGTATCAAAAGGAGGGCGTATATTGGTTGCGCTTCCTTGAGACATGTGGTTTTTGTGGTATTTTGGCAGACGAGATGGGCTTGGGTAAGACATTACAAACGCTCACTTGGTTGCAACTCCCTCGTTATCGCGAAAATGCTCGTCGCCCTCCCGCACTGATTGTCTGTCCGACCTCTTTGGTGGAGAACTGGCGTCGCGAGGCAGTAAAGTTTGTGCCGTGGATGCGTTGTTTGGTGTTGTCGGGACCTGATCGTGCTGCACAATTTAAATATGTGCCAGAAGTGGATTTGGTGATTACGAGTTATGCACTCATTCGACGGGATACCGACTTCCATGCGCGGTGTGTGTACTCTGCTGTAATTTTGGACGAGGCCCAGGCGATTAAGAATCAGCGAACGCAGAATGCGCAGGCTGTTAAACAATTGCGTTCGGATACGCGTCTGGTGCTTTCGGGTACGCCGATTGAGAATGGAGTCTCTGACCTTTGGAGTATCATGGACTTCTTGATGCCGGATTACTTAGGCAAGTATGAGGAGTTCAAGGTGCGCTATGAAGATGCTGTTGAGTTTGGCGGGCGCGCCGCTGAACTTGCTCAAGATCAATTGCGGAAAAAGTTGCATCCGTTCTTATTGCGACGTGTGAAAAAAGATGTTGCGCCGGATTTGCCCGACAAGATTCGTTCGGTCATGTATTGCGAATTAACCCCTGCGCAACGTACCGTCTATGATCGTATTCGTGAACAAGTACGTTCGCGCATGCGGAATTTGGTGAAAGAAAAGGGCTTTGAAAAGTCTCGCTTTGAGGTCTTGGCAGACTTGATGCGTTTGCGTCAGATTTGCTGCGATGCATGTTTGTTGGCTGATTACAAGGCGAAAGAGGGCGAAGAAACCTCTGCAAAGATGGACGCCTTAATGGAGCTTATCGCAGAAGCTCGTTCGGGGGGACATCGTGTACTTGTCTTCTCGCAGTTCACCTCTATGTTGAAGCGAATTGGCGAACGCCTCACCGCTGAAGCGCTTCGTTTCTGTTATTTGGATGGTAGCACGAAAAATCGTTTGGATGAATGTGCTCGCTTTAACCAAGATACATCAATCCCTGTCTTTTTGATTTCACTCAAGGCCGGCGGTACGGGATTGAACTTAACAGGTGCCGATACCGTGGTGCACTTTGACCCCTGGTGGAATCCCGCTGCTGAAGAACAGGCTACCGACCGTGCGCATCGTATTGGGCAGAAGCGAACCGTTCAAGCGATTAAACTCATCGCACAAGATACGATTGAAGAAAAGGTCTTGGAGATGCAACGCAAAAAGCAGGCCCTGATTGAGGCCACTGTAAATGCGACTGACGCCTCCATCGTTTCTACCTTGACCATGGCTGAAATTGAAGACTTGTTGGCCTAATCCCTTTAAGCTAAAGTTTTACGGCACGTTGTACCAGTTTGAAAAAGAGAATGGGTACAACGTGTAATATTTTCCTATCTGATTGTGAAAATCTATTTTGAGCTGCCGAACAGTCAGTGCTCGCGCTCCTCATGTCGTGGCAGACCTTGTTATACACGGAGAACCACTTAAACGCTTAGTGTTTATAACGTGCCGAATATTATGGCAGGTGCTTATCTCACACGGAGATTCACTTAAACGTCTGGCGCTTATAACGTGCCGATGTCATAACAAACCTTGTTTGATATGGTGATAAATGTAATTTGCGGTGGTGTTTGTTCTGTGTCGGTCCATTGTTGGACCGATATTTCTGAAGATTTCAAAACTGAAGCTATTTTCTTTCCCCACAAATTCGCTATCGCAGATGTTAGGGTGTGCGATGGTGTAAAAGTGTAACGTAATTTGTGAAAGGTGTAATGGCCGCAAGTCAGTGCACGAGGGATTATTCCCATATTCCTGAGGTGGCGGGGAAGGTGAGCTGTTCACTGATGGTGATTGTACCTTTCCCATAAACCCATTGAATGAAGGTCTCGTCTAAAAGATAGGTTTTGCGAATGGTTGTTTCTTTTAGACCTAAGTCACCTTCGGGTAAATCACGAGCTTGTAAGGTGTAGTGGCTCATAGGAAGGCGTGAGGTGGGTGCAGGGGAGTAATCTTCCAGACGCGTGTAGGAATTAATGCGATGGAAGGTGTCTGTGCGATTGTTGGGACGGTTTTCTTCGTCAATCCAACCTTCAGTTTGACGCGTGAGCGCTGCCTTACCTGCTTCAAGGCGAACTTCTTGTTGTATTCGTTCTTGGCGAAAGCAGATTTGTGAGAGGGTGGTAATGCCTGAAATTAAAACAACTAAAACCACCAACAGAATGACTAATTCTGCAAGCGCTTGGCCTTTATGTGGGGAGAGATTTGGCAAAATAGGACGAAAAACAACTCGCATTGTCCGAAGTCCTTTTTGACAGCGTGGGGTCGGAAGACAATTATTGTCCCGTGTAAAGACGGTTAATAAGGCGTTCGGGAAGGCCTGCGTCTTTAATGCGCTGAACGGCCGCATCAACATCGTAGTCTACGCGACGGAATTCGATGGAGAGCTTGGTCATTCCTTCAGCAGTAAAAATCAAATAACATGCTTTGGGAATCCCATCACGGGGTTGGCCTACTGAACCAACATTAATGAAGTAGTTGCCTTGTTCCAGAAGTCCATTTGCTGCGCCGAGCTTGAGGATGCCATGGGAGGCTCCAGTGGTTGTTCGACGGAAGATGCAGGGCACATGGGTGTGGCCATGGAAGCAAACACGCGTGCGTTGATAGTTGAAACTGTCTTCGGCGTCTTGCTTATCAAAAGCATAACGGAAATGGCTTGGACTATCCAAGGTGGAATGGACAATGGTGAAGCCCATAATCACCGTGGATAAGGGAAGATTGTAAAGCCAACGCGTATCTTCTTCGGAGATGTTGCGGCGCGTCCATTCAATGACGCTTGCAGCATTGGGTTGGAAGTCGTCAAGATCGACCGAGGGGTCTGAGCAATAATGGTCGTGATTGCCTTTTACCACTTTACATCCGAGTTCACGGATACGCTGGATACATTCACGAGGCGCAGCGTTGTAACCGACCACGTCACCTAAGCATACAAAGTCTGTTACCCCTTGTGCGTGGGCATCTTCAATAACAGCATCCAGTGCTTCGATGTTGGAGTGGATGTCACTAATAATTGCGTAGCGTTTGGGCTTGGCCATAAGAGGTTAGTTCAGTCGCAATAACGCCGCAGCAATTGTTAAGTCAATCGGCGTGGTGATTTTGAGATTAGGGGTAGTCCATTTGACTAATTTGACCGGTTCGCCAGCCGCTTCAAGTACGGCTGCGTCATCGGTGTATTCTGTCGGACAACGTGGCGCAACAAACTTTTCGTATGCAGCCAAGAGTTTGTCTGATGCAAAGGACTGAGGTGTTTGTACAGACCAAAGGGTAGAACGGTCAGGGGTGGATTCAACCAATAAGTTTTTGCCCACCACCTTTACCGTGTCAACCATTGCAGTGGCTGCAACGCCACTACCATAGCGACGTGCAGCCTTTAAGGTTTCACTGATGAGTTCAGATGTCACACAGGGACGTGCAGCATCATGAATGGTGATGTACTGTGTTTCAAAAGGATCAATTTCCTTTAGTGCCGCCTGGACAGAATCCTGGCGACGAACACCGCCAACCACAATCTTTTGCAACTTGCGGATGCCAAACATCATTTGGAGGCCGCGTGCAGCAACAACTTGCTCCTTGCGGACGACCAAAATGATATGGTCTACGTCTTTGCAACTTTCAAATGCCAGGAGGGACCAAGCGACAACAGGTTTAGGGCCGAGGGATAAGAAACACTTATCCATGCCTGTACCCATGCGGGTGCCTTTTCCAGATGCTAAGATAATTGCTGTAACCATAGTGGCATCCTCTCAATTGTTTAACAAATTAAGGCGTGGTGGCTTTCTTCTTACGACCTGCGCGGGCAACTTTCGGCGGAATACGTTCGATAACCAACGCAGTACGTGCAGGAAGATAGAGGCGAATCGCAAAACAACGTTCGTTCTCACGCTCAATGGTGGTGAGCGGGAACTCTTGCCCTGCGATGACACGATTGAAGCCACCAAAGGCTTCAGCATCCGTGTCTAACGCATGCTGATAGACGCCTGGAGGAACAATCAATGGGTAGTCCACAAGGGATTGCTCGGAATGGAAGTTAAAGATGAAGAGAAGCTCTCCACGTATAAAGGCGAGCACTTTATCTTCATCATTACCATAAATGCGACGCGGGTAGGTGCCTTCTAATGCTTTACGACCATTCACAACCAGCTTCATCATCGCTTCATCAAAGTCACCGAGACCCTTGAAGCGCAATTCATCGCTGTCACGAAGGGACCACTGACGACGAGCATAGTGATAGCTGTTGTTGTTTCCTTCACGGGGGAAGTCAATCCATTCCGGATGACCAAACTCATTGCCCATGAAGTTTAAGTAAGCGCAACAGCAACCCAAGGTCGCCAAACGTGCCATCTTGTGTAAGGCAAGACCACGATCAACTAAGAGATTTTGCGAACCCTTATGCATGGCTTCGTACATCTCTTTATCAATCATCTGGAAGATGAAGCTCTTACCACCAACGAGAGCCTGGTCATGCGATTCAACATAGTTGACCGTACGTTCATCTGCGCGACGATTGGTGAGTTCGTGCCACAAGAAGTTGACCGACCAGTCTTCGTCACGCATGTCGCGGACAAGCTTGAACCAACATTCTGGCACACCCATCGCCATGCGATAGTCAAAGCCAATGCCACACTCGTCAAGCGGTGCACCAATGCCTGGCATACCACTGACGTCTTCTGCAATGGTTAACGCATCAGGACGAACCGTATGAATCACTTCATTGGCAAGCGTGAGGTAAACGCAAGCGTCTTCATCTACCGTGGAGTCAAAGTACATTCCATAGTTGGAGAAGTCAACGCCTAAGCCGTGGTGAAGGTAGAGCATCGATGTGACGCCATCAAAACGATAACCATCAAAGTGGAACTCGTCTAACCAGAAGCGACAGTTAGAAAGCAAGAAGTGTAAGACATCTGTCTTGCCATAGTCAAAGCAACGCGAATCCCAGGCATCATGCCAACCGCGAGAGCCGTCGTGGAAGTATTGATAGGCCGTACCATCAAAGCGGGATAAGCCATCACGTTCGTTCTTCACGGCATGCGAATGGACGATATCCATAATGACTGCAATGCCCAACCCGTGCGCCTTATCAATCAAGGCCTTGAGTTCTTCAGGTGTACCAAAACGAGAGCTGGCGGCAAAGAAACTCGAAACATGATAGCCGAAGCTACCATAGTACGGGTGTTCCATGATGCCCATAATCTGCAACGTATTGTAGCCTGCGGCTTTGATACGAGGCAACACTTCTTCGGCAAATTCGGTGTAGGAGCCTACGCCTTCCTTTTCTTGTGCCATGCCGATGTGCGCTTCGTAAATAACAGGCGCTACGGCAGGACGCACGAAGGTGTTTTTCCAACGGTAAGGGCGAGGTTGCCAGATTTGTGCAGCAAAGAGGCCAGTTTCTGGATCTTGCACGACACGGCGTGCATAGGCGGGAATGCGCTCGCCACGGCCACCATTCCATAAGACTTCTAAGCGATAGAATTGGCCATGGCAGAGTGCGTCCTCTGGACCACGCCAGTCAAAGACATCACGGCCAGGAATGCGGACGGCTTGGAACTCGGGACGAACCTCCCAGTTGGAAAAGTCACCAACGAGCCAAATCTGCGTGGCATTTGGTGCCCATTCACGGAAAATCCATCCGTCCTTTGTACGATGTAAGCCGTAGTACTCATGTGCGCTGGCGAAACTCGCCAGCGCTTGAGGAGCGTCTGAAGTACCTGTCAAACGTTTCGCAGTTTCTTGCGCACGCTGTGCACGACGTTCAATTACGTCGGCATAGGGCGCAAGCCACGGATCGTCTAAAAGGCGCATGCGCGGAGAGGGCATCTTACATTCCCCCGTTGGTATAAGGATTCTGGTTTTCGTTGCCACCATCGAAGAGCTCGGTCAAAGGACGCTGGAGCATTTCTTCGTAAATCTTGATGTATTCAGCTGCGCAAGCTTCGTGGTTGAAGCGCTGCTTAGCGTCAATCATGATGCGAGAGATTTGAGCTTCACGCACATCGGTGGGGAGACGATAGAAGTCCATTGCACGGTCGATAGCCCATTCTAAGCCGTCGCTGCCATAGAACTTGAAGGGGAAGCCGTTACCCGTGTTTGCATTGACATCCAACATTTCAACCGTGTCATGCAAGCCTCCGGTATCGTGAGCGATGGTGAGCGAGCCGTAGATCGGAGCAACCATCTGCGGCAAGCCGCACGGTTCGAAGAGGGAGGGCATGAGGGTGAAGTCACTGGAGGCGTAACCCAGACGAGAGATGTGTTCGTCGAAGTCCACCACGGCCAAGCGACCATAGAGATTGTGGAAGCCGAGAATGTCGCGGAAGGCCTGCTGATAAGGACCATTTGCAACGACTGCGAACTGGATATTGTCGTCACGATACTTTTCCAGCATCTTGTAGAGGATGTCGGTGAGCAACTGCGGGCCCTTCTGGACAGGGTCAAGGCGGCTCGGCCAGAAGAAGAGGGGAGCATCGGGATTCTTGAAGAGGCCCACCTTTTCCTGGAACTGCATCTTGTTGGAGATCTTTGCGGCATGATGGGTGGCAGCCGTGTAGTTGACCTTCAAGTTGGCATCGGTTTCAGGGTTGTAGCTATCATCGGGAGCATTCAAGATGCCGCGAGCGCAACCTGCGTTGTACTTTGCGATGACTTCATTGCGGAATTGACCAGGAATGAAGTCGAACCAACCACGCACGATTTCTTCAAGGAAGGTCGGCGAGACGGAGTTGATGAAGTGAGAGGCGAACACACCAGAGGTGAGGAAGTCCACGGGATTCGTGTCGCGGCTTTCAAAGTAATCGTAGGGAGGACGAGAGTAGAAGAGGTTCTTCCAGAACTCAGCTGCGTCAATACCAGAGTATTCAATTTCCCCAAGGCAACGATGCACCGTGTGGATATTGTGGATGGTGAAGAGGCAGGGAATGCCGAGGCGGCGAGCGGCTGCAGGGATAAGACCTGTCATCCAGTCATTACAGTGAATCAAGTCAGGCTGCACCGTCGGGATGATGTTGTTAATCACTTCGCGCTGGAAAGCAAGTGCGAGGTGCGGATTTTCATCGCCCTGAGAGTAAACCGTGTCACGATAGTAGAAGCAACGGTCTTCTGCCAAGTGAATGCGCGAATCAGGAAGGTGCGCTTGATAGGTGCGCAATTCGTCAGCAATCAAACGGCCCACATCGACATGGAACATGCGACGATAGTGTGGAAGGGCCACATGCACATCTGCACCCAACTGGAATAAGCGAGCGACCAAGCTTGCGGATACGTCAGCCAAACCACCAGCCTTCGCGCTTAACTTATCTGCCATGTTACCCATGCCTGCGGGTAAGTAGGTGATTTCTGGCGTGACAATCAAAATGCGCGGTTTGCGTTTCTCAACTTTTTTTGTCTGAGACATGATGGATACTCCTGGTTGTTTTAAGGTTCGGCGTCGATCTGTGTTGGGGCTGCCGTTTCTGGCATAATGCTCCGACGCAGTTCTTCGATGCGATCGTTATTGGCCTCGATAATGGCCTGAAGTTCAATGATTTCCGGGGCTTCCATAGAGGCCTCGGTGATTTGTTGGTCAAGGGCTTCTAATTGTTCAACGAGCTTTTGGCGTTCTGCTCGCAGCGCTTCCACTTTTTCGGTTGTGAGTTTACCACTCTGTAAAAGCACTTTGCGCTCGCGAGAGAGGCGATTGGAATAGTGTTGGCGGTAAAGAAATTCGGCTTGTTGACGACGCAAGGGGATTTGCTCGGCATTGACGCGTTCTTGAATCATTTGCTCTTGTTCAGTAGCAAATTCGGCAATGTCAGAGCCTGCGAGCAAGATGCCGCAGGTGAAGAAAATCGCAACCAAAAATAGTATCTTTTTCATCAAATACTTTCTATGATGACTTTAACCATTTAAAGTATGCGCTTTTGCAAGAAAAAAAGCAAGCATTAATCTTAAAAAGTTTGAAAAAATAGCAATTTATTTGATGTTTTTCCTGTGTATAGACCTAGAGAAGTGGTTTCTTTTATTTTTTTCGCGTATTATGCAATAACTAAAACGTAGAAATTAAACAAAAACGGACACCTTTCGGCATCCGTTTTGAGGTGTGCGGATTGCAGTACCAATTACTCGTCTTCAAAGAGGGTAACTAAGTAATTTTTCATAATATCAATTGCGACTTTTGGTTTTTCATTGATATTACACCCTGCAGCGCGCAAATGTCCTCCGCCCCCGAAGTGGGCAGCAATAGAAGCTGAAGAGAAGGCTGGATTATCTCCGCGGGTGCGAATGCTGACACGTGTAATGCCTGGCTTATCCTTTGTTTCGTAGAAGAAAAGCGAAATCTGAGCAGTTGGAATCGAACGCGGAATGTCGATAACATCTTCAATTTCGCTCTTCGGTACACCAGCGCGACGAAAATCTCGTGCGGTTAAGCAAATGTAAGCCACGCGACCACGCAGATAGGTGGTGAGCGAATCGTAAGCCTTACGTTTCAACAACATCGCACCTTCGCTCGTATACAAATAGAGACGATCATTGATGGCTGACGAATCAACGCCACAAGCGAGCAGTTCTGCGGCAGCCTTTAAGGTGGAGGGTTGTGTGCAAGAGTAGGCGAAGCGACCTGTATCTGTCGCAAGGGCGACCCAAAGTGCTTCAGCCGTTTGTGTGTCAAGAGACCACTTAAACCGTTTCGCAAAGCGAGAAACGAGTTCACCGGTGCTACTGGCACTGGGAACGACCCAAGAGGCAATCCCGAAAGGCTTTCGCGAGGTGGCATGGTGATCAATGTTGACAATGGGTAAACGCGCCACTGCATCACGAAGCGGACCATCGGGTAAGCGTTCAAGGCCACCGCAGTCTAAGACAAGTGCGCAGTCATAGTCGCGCGCCTTAACATTCGTAGGAGCAATTGTGTCCGCATGCTCCATGAGGAATTTGGGCGGTCCCATACCAATGGGAGAGAGGGCGACAGTGGGTGACCAACCATTTGCTTTCAGCAAACGTGCCATGGCCACGCAACTCCCAACGGCATCACCATCAGGACCCATGTGCGCAGTAACAAGAACGCGTTTGAATGCCTTGAGCGCATCAAAGACACGTTTTGCAGAACCGCGGTTTCGGCTAACAGAAAGAGCTGTCATAAAACGGAATGTTTGACCTATAGACCGTAGTCATATAGGTCAAACAAGAATCCTTTTTTAGGCATTTGCCACCACGTGAGCGGTGGGGATGGCGGCCAACCATGCGCGGACAGCGTCATCCATAACGCTGATGCCAGTCACAGTTGCACGAAGGACGCCCTTCTCAGCGGGGAGTTCAACGGCATCACCGGTACGCTTACCGAGCAATGCTGCTGCCAAACGGGTACGGCAAGAGATGATGTTTAAGGTTTCATCGCTATCGAGTTCACCCAAGATGGTGTAGACGAGTTCGCCCTTA
The DNA here is from genome assembly GCA_017646485.1 of Kiritimatiellia bacterium. Taxonomy (GTDB): domain Bacteria; phylum Verrucomicrobiota; class Kiritimatiellia; order RFP12; family DVOR01; genus Spyradenecus. The sequence continues at coordinate 6,964 of JAGCML010000167.1, read as the reverse complement.
TCGGTCTTGAGCGTGACGCGTGTACCAGGTACAACCGTGTCGGTAGAGACGTTGGAGAAGTCTGCAACCTTCAATGCCTTCAAGCGGCGAGCCATTTCGTCCTGACGAGAGAGCAAGACACGCTGATGGTCTTTGGCGAACTGGTATTCTGCGTTTTCACGCAAGTCGCCGTAGCTACGAGCCGTAGCGATATCACGCGTATTTGCAGGGATTTCAACATTAATCAAGTGGTCGTAAGCCAACTGCATTGCAGTGTAAGAGCGCAACGAAGTAATGTGTTCCTGTTCGGTCTGCGTCTTCACCTGACGACGGAACTTGGCCAATGCGGGATCGTTGTGTGCCATGCGCACGAGGATATTACGCTGAGAGGTGGTTTCCCATGCGGTGGAAGCCTGAATGCGTTCAAAGATGACCTGACGATCAAAAGCAGTCAACTGCTTGCAGAGTTCTTCCAACCAGCGAGCGCTGTCAAAGAAGGCCTGAAGCGTGTTGCGCATCTTGAGGTTTTCACCAGTGTGACGCTGTTCAATGATGTAGATGGCCGTTGTGACCAATTCGTTCAAGGAGGGCAACTGCCAAGTGGTGTTCGAATTGCAGTTGCGAAGTGCCCAAACGACCATGGTCGGTACAACGTTTGCCTGACGTGCGAGGATGGAACGGACGGCATTGCCAGTCGCTTCATCATTTGCCAAAACGCTGAGCACTGCGCTGAGAGAAACGCTATTGTACTGCGGCAAGTAATCCAAGAGGATACCCTTGCTTTCAGGCTTAACGGCCAAAAGGAATCCAGCCAAAGCCGTCACATCGCGTGCCGAAAGACCACGCATTGCGCAGAGCAAGTTTTCGGTTTCGTCTTCTTCCAAAAGCAAGTCTGCCTGAGCCACCTGAGCCTCTTCGGAAGAGAGCTTAAGGTCGCGCATCAAAACGGCCAACTGTGCATAACGCGGATAGTCTGTGCGTTCAGCACCCTTGAGTGCGAAGGCCAAACGTTCGCCCACGGTCTTACGATAGCCGTCAGGAAGTTCATCCTTCTTTGCAGCCATCAAAGCGATGGTGCTGTCGTAAATAGCCTTGATGTCCTTCTGACGAGCATAACGAGCCAACCACTTGTCGCCAAAGTCTTCTTCTGCGTCCAAGAGGCGGATGGGATCGGTACGCTTGGTGGGGATTTCAACAGGATTGACCTTGTCAGCCTTCAAGCTGCGACGAGCAGATTCCCAGAACTTCTTCCAGTTGGCCTGCGGCACAAGACCGGTTTCTGCCAAACGTTCTGCAAGACGAATCACCGACATTTCACCATAGCTCTGAATGGTCAAACGCACCACTTCGCCAGGATGCTTTTCCACCATCGTCTTGATGGATTCGGGATCCTTCATATAGCGCGTCATCAAATGATTGTCGTCGGCCACAGAAAGGTTCTGGCCTGCGACAGAGAGGCTCATGGCGTGGCCCTTCTTTCCGCTGAAGTCGATAATCACCTTGCTGTAGAAAGTATCAATCTGCTGAACCTGGCCAAAGCCCCAAGACTGGCTATTGACATATACGCCAGGCTTCAAGGCCAACAAAACCGACAAGCGACGCACGATTGCCGAAGCGATTGCAGTGTTTAAGCCAATCGAGTCAACCAACAACTTGTCTTCTGCGGTTGTGGCGCTACGACGGATCACTTCGCGCATCTGATTTAAGGTAATGTCACGGAGCTGTTCGGCGTGTTCGCTGTAAAACTTTATGCAAGCGACAGCATTTGCGAGATTCTTTTGATCCACCACAACTTCCGTCAGTACGGAAAAAGCACGAACTGCACCCTTGACATCGTCAGCGAGACGGTCACGAATCAATGCGGTGACGGCTTCAATATTCAATGGTTCTGCCTTAAGCAATTCCTGCATCTTTCCTTCAAATTCAGTCTTGTCCATTGTTGTAGTCCTTATTAACTCAAAACATTTTGAACATTTTCAATCGTCAATTTCTGTCGGAGAAATTACGTTGAAAAACCTACAAATGATATCAAAACAGCCTTACAAAAGCAAACAAATCATGCGTTTTTATGAGGGAATAAAACATAAAGCATTGAAAATAAAGCGGTTATTTGATTTGTAAACGTGCTTTCGCCTCTTCAATTACGGGGAGACGAGTGATTTTGTTGCTTTTGAATGCTCATTCGGTATATTTGAGCTTAGATTTTATTTTGGTTCAAGTCTCACGATTTCCCAGCAGCAAAGCCGTACAATCGCTCTATCCCTAATATCCTTTCAGTAAATCGCTAACCGCGAGCACACAACACATCAATTTATCAATTCATCGCAAGGTGAGCGTTATTGGGGAGGGCAAGGCTTGAAGAAGGGCGTCGGTGGAGACGGCATTGGGGTTTTCAAAGGCCCATGGTTCAGTAGCCGCACGACGAAGGAGTGCTGCATCAAGGGTGAGCGTGGAGGTGAGTGTGCCTGCGCAAATTACCACGCTTTGTGTGGGAATAATGCGTACCGCAAAGTGACCTGCAGCATCCGTTGTTGTTGGTTGACCTGCAATTGTCATGGGATAATTTGCCGCAGGTGTGCCATCAGCGTGGGTGAGGGTGCCGTAGATGGGGAGAAAGGCACCATCGGTTGAAATAAAGGTGCCAACCCCTAAGATGGAATGGAAGGAGCCCGTGGTTGGCAAGGCATACCAAACATCACCACTACCACCCCAACCAAAAAAGAGACGAGTGTAAACAGTTTGTAGGTGATCTTGGGCAATTCCCGTAGCGACAACCGCATGATTGCCTGCTTTCCCCCCAAGGTCAAGCACGCAAGGTGCGCCGCAGCGTAACTGTGCATAGAGTAATTTGTCTAAGAAATTGCGCAGGGGGGTGGTTGCGGTAGGACAATATTCCATGCCTGTGGCATAACCTGCGCCTAAACGGAGGCCTTCCATTAAAAAGTATGTACTTCCTCCAGAGGCGGTGGGAGCATAATGCGTACCAGTGATGACGCCACTATTGGCGGCAATACGAGCGATTAATTCTTTCTGTTCTTCAGTGAGGGCTTGTGGTTTTTCCCATTGTTTAGGGAGAATGGACCAATTGTAAGTGCCAGGACGCGTGTGTAAGGTGCGAGGGTGGGGGTGAAATGCCGCATCATAGACCACGCAGGTGGTGTTGGTGTAGGCACTCTGAGCGGTTGGGAAGGCATAGAATTGTTGGATGGCACTTCCTGCGATAGCGACACATCCCGCCATGTAGTGTTCAGGCGTATACCGATTATACAAAGTGCCTTCCTCCCACTGCCCATAACGATTGAAGCTTTCCTGGTTCCAGTGGTTGAGCTCTTTATCCCAACGTTTCGCATCAAACACATAGAGCAGGGGCTTTTGTGAGGAATCTGGGGTCTGGGAAAGGCAGTCATTCCAGGCGGAATCCACTGTTGCGGGTTGCTCATGTAAACGCGCTTCAACGTCAGCCTTTAAGTGGCGCAAGAGCGGATGCGTAGCAGAAATGCGTCCACGAGGCAAAATCGCAAGGACGGGAGGTAACCGCTTATTGGCGGCGATAAAAAGCGCCTCTCCAGAGGAATAGGCGAGTTTTCGAAAGAGGAGCGAACCAGAGGTGGTGGTGATTTCGGAGAGGGTGGGCTCGTCAGTGCTTTTTAAAAGGTGCGGATTAGCCGCTTGCCATCGTTGTGCAATGAGACGTGTTTCTGCTTCGCTCACGGGTGTCGCTTCTAAATGGGTATAGGAAAACCCACAGAGCAGGAAAAGAATACAACCTTTTAAGCAGAGCTGGTGTGTAAAAGGGCGCAGAAAGTGCAAATGCATGGGTGAATCGCTTTCGTTAAGGCTGGTCACGAGAAACAATACACATTATAACGAATGAGAGGTGGATTGCAAAGTGGGGGTCGTTATTTTCTTGTTATTTGGAGGATTCTGATTTTGACTGCTGCAGAAAGGTGGCTATTTTGATTCGCAAGACCTCTTTATTGCTAAAGGAGAGGATTCGCCTACAGCGATATAAAACAAACGGGCGCTCTTTTCAGAACGCCCGTTTGTTGAGTGGATGAAGAGAATGAATTAATACTCAGATTCTTCATCGCTGTTATCGAAGAGGCTTGCTATGGAATCACTGACTTCTTCCACGTATCCATCATCGTCGGAGGAGGGTTCAACCTCTTGGGGACGCACTTCGCCCGGGATGACCAAGTCGGAGAGCGCATCGTTATCTGCGAGGAGTTCTTCTTCGGGGATATCGATGGAGTCCGTCGGAATACCATTGGCATCCTTGCGACCATAGATGCTTTCCATTTCTTCCTGAGAAATGGGCTCGCCGAGCGTGACCAACTTGACGTAACGGTGCATCGGGAAGCCAGTACCACCAGGAATAAGGTGACCCAAGATCACATTTTCCTTGAAGCCGCGCAATTCGTCGACGCGACCCATCGTAGAAGCTTCGGTCAAGACGCGCGTGGTGTCCTGGAAGGAGGCTGCGGAGATGAAGGAGTCTGTTTCGAGAGAGGCCTTGGTGATACCGAGGAGTGCCGGCTTACCTTCTGCAGGGCGACGACCTTCTTCGGCCATACGATCGTTGACATCCTTGAAGATGTGATGCGAGACCTGTTCACCATAGAGGAAGTCTGTGTCACCCGGATTGTCAATGCGAACCTTGCGCAACATCTGACGAATGATGATTTCAATGTGCTTGTCGTTAATCTGCACATCCTGCAGACGATACACACGCTGAACTTCATTCACCAAGTACTTCTGGAGTTCAGAAGCACCGCAAACGCGCAAGATTTCCTGCGGCGAGATGGAGCCTTCGGTGAGCTGCTGGCCACGCTTGACCTGGTCGCCCTTGAAGACAACAATCTGCTTTGCCATCGGGATGAGGTGCTTTTCAGTAAGACCTGTGACCTCGTCCTTGACGAAGAGGACGCGCTTACCGCGTTCGTTTTCGCCGAAGTCAACCACACCGTCAATTTCGGAAATCTCAGCGACATCCTTCGGTGTACGAGCTTCGAAGAGTTCTGCCACGCGCGGCAAACCACCGGTAATATCGTTGGTCTTCGTTTCACCACGAGGCGTCTTTGCGAGGGCTTCACCAGCCTTAACAAGGTCACCATCAGAGACGAGCACGTTTGCGCCAGCAGGAATGGAGTAGATACCGAGCGTTTCGAGCTTCGAGATTTCGGTAGGCGAAAGGGTCGAAGGATCAACGCCATTTGCAGGCATCTGCTTGACGAGGATACGCGGATAGAGGTTGGAGCGAGCATCCATGATGATGCGCTTACGAGCACCCGAAGTTTCATCAATTTCGGTGTTAATCGTAATACCTTCTTCGAGGTCGACTTCAACGATGATACCAGCCACGTCCGTGATGATCGGCAAGGAGTGCGGATCCCATTCGGCGAGCTTAGTGCCGTCAGTGACCTTACCATTGTCTTCGACGAAGAGGGTTGCACCCATCTGAATCTTGTGCGTTTCGAGTTCGACGTTTTCTTCGTCCGTGATAACGATTTCACCATTCTTGTTGAGAACGATGATTTCATTCGTTTCAGTACGAACCGTACGCAAGCCGCGGTAACGGACAAAACCGTCACGCTTCAAGATGATTTCGGAAGCTTCAGCGCTCGTCGATGCCGTACCACCCACGTGGAACGTACGCATCGTCAACTGCGTACCAGGTTCACCGATGGACTGAGCAGCGATGATACCCACAGCTGTACCGATTTCCACCGTCTTGCCAGTGGAGAGGTCGCGACCATAGCACTTTGCGCACATGCCGTGCTTGCAGGTACAGGTCAAGCCAGAGCGGATCCAAACCTTTTCGATTTCAGCAGCTTCAATTGCCTTAGCGTATTCTTCGGTGATTTCTTCGTTTTCAGGAACGATCGTTTCACCAGTACGCGGGTGACGGATTTCGTGAAGTGCAGTACGGCCGATGATGCGCTTGGCGAGCGGAAGCTTCACTTCGTTACCTTCGATAACGGCTTCCACTTCAATACCAGACATCGTGTTACAGTCCTGCTGCGTGATGATGACATCCTGAGCCACGTCCACGAGCTTACGCGTCATGTAACCTGCGTCTGCCGTCTTCAATGCGGTATCTGCGAGACCCTTACGAGCACCGTGAGACGAAATGAAGTATTCCAACACCGAGAGACCATCACGGAAGGAGGCGGTAATCGGCGTTTCAATAATTTCACCGTTCGGCTTAGCCATCAAACCACGCATACCTGCGAGCTGACGAATCTGCGTACGAGAACCACGAGCCTTAGAGTCAGCCATCATGTAAATCGGGTTGATGTCAGACGGGTTCTTGTTGTCAGGCGAGATATTGTGTTCAATGGTTTCGTAGAGCGAGTCAGCGACGCGTTCGGTGGTGGAGGACCAGATGTCGGTAATCTTACCCTTACGTTCTGCTTCGGTAATGACACCCTGGCTGAACTGCTTCTGCACCTTCGCCACTTCCTTTTCGGAAGCCTTGATGATGTCATTCTTGTCAGCCGGACGAATCATGTCCTTAATACCCATGGACGCACCGGACTGGCATGCCCATTCAAAGCCCAAGGCCTTGAGTTGGTCAAGCATCGTGATGGTGCGATTGTGACCCACGACCTGGTGGCAAGCGAGAATCAACTTACCGAGCGTAGACTTGGTGACCTTGTCATTCCAGAAGCCCATTTCGTCAGGCCAGATTTCATTGAAAATCACGCGACCGATGGTGGTAACAATGACCTTCGCAGAGGGATCACCATTCTTGCGACCTTCGCAACCATAGTCAGGGTTGCGGAACCAAATACGATCGTGCACCGTCAAAGCACCATCATTGAAGGCCAACATCACTTCATCGGTCGAACCGAAGAGCGGCAAGCGATCATTGATAGGATCGGGCGCAACACCCTTACCGAGCGGCTTCTTGGCATTCTTATCTGCCTGAGAAGGAGCCGTGAGGAAGTAGCAACCGAGCGCAATATCCTGCGTCGGGGTCTTG
>JAGCML010000019.1 GCA_017646485.1 Kiritimatiellia bacterium | reverse complement strand
CCACGCGTTGACGTTGGCCACCGCTGAGTTGCTTCGGGAGGCGCGTGAGGTAATCCTGCAACCCCAGCACCTCGGCCGCCTCGTCAATGCGTTGCGCGATTTCCGCCTTCGGCGTATGGCGCAACTTCAACCCAAAGGCCATATTCTCTCTCACCGTCATATGCGGATAAAGCGCATAATTCTGGAAGACCATCGCAATATCTCGATCTTTCGGGGGCAAAGCATTAATGACGCGTCCATCAATGGCAATGGTTCCAGAGGTGATTTCCTCCAGACCTGCCACCATGCGCAATGTGGTACTTTTGCCACACCCAGACGGCCCCACTAAGACAAGAAATTCGCGATCGTGAATGGCCAGATCAAAGTCTTCCACCGCGACAGCACCATTGGGGTAGACCTTCCGAACGTGAGAGAGGGTAACTGTGGACATGGGTAAGAAAAAATGAATCACACACAGAGTCGCAAGGAGTTGCGACCCCGTGTGTGAAGATTATGAGGGAGATTACGAACCAGGATGAACGAAGGGCTCATTGGCCTTACACATCGGGCAGTCTGCGGGTTCCCACACCTGGGGTTCGATGTGAAGCAGAGCATAGGTCGGGTAGTCAAACTTAGCCTTACCGCCCGAACGATCCACCAAAACGAGCACTGCGGCCACTTCGCCACCTGCAGCCTTCACGATATCAATCGTTTCCTGCACACGGCCACCGCGGGTGATCACGTCTTCAGCCACCACATAGCGTTGGCCAGGGATAATCTTGAAACGGCGCATCTGCAACATGCCTTCAGCATTCTTTTCTGCGAAGATGCACTGGGTGCCGAGTGCCTTAGCCACTTCATGACCCACCAAAATGCCGCCCAATGCCGGCGAAATCACGCCATCCACAGGACCAATGTCTGCCTCTTCCTTCATGCGACGCACCAATTCAGCGCAGAGCGTCTGAGCATGATGCGGCCAACGCAAGACTTCAGCGCACTGGAAATAGCGATTCGAGTGCAACTTGGAGCGCAATTCAAAGTGACCTTCAAGGAGCGCCTTCGTATCCTTAAAAATCTGTAAAACATCATCATCTGTCATGGGTAAACCCTTTCAATTAATTAATAATAAATCAAGCGTCTAAAGTATAACACAACCACACCACAAGCCTCAAGCACACAAATCACCGAATCAAGCACAAAGAGAGGTGATAAATGAGCGTTTTAATGGTAACTGTATTATTTGAAAAACGAAAAAGGCTAAGATTGAAAACGAGAAAGGGGTGTTTTGCGTTTGAAAAAGGCTAATATTGCTGAAGAATATGGTACCATTTACTAAAAGAATATGGTATCATATTCCTTATCAATATGGTACCATTTTCCTTATCAATATGGTACCATTTTCTATCGTAATATGGTACCATATTCTTTTAGGGTTTCGCCCTTATTGAAAATCAAGGCTTCTAATATGTCTTTTCAAAATAAGTCTTTTTCAATCGCAAAAAGGGATGTCTTGTTTTGTATGTGGGATTTAGAAACCACAAAATATTCAAAAAGGACGCTACGCGCAGGACTGCCAGCGTGGGGAATAACACTATGAACACAAGGAGATGCGTCGCGCTTTTCGTAACACAAGGGCTTCGCCCACGAAAAGCCAACGCATCTGCGAAGCAT
>JAGCML010000166.1 GCA_017646485.1 Kiritimatiellia bacterium | reverse complement strand
CCTGCAGTCCTGCGCCGTAGGCACCTTCCACTGCGGAGGGAGAGAGGGATTATCGGGAGCGTTCGGAGGCTTTCAAGCGACCATCTTTATCACGATATTCGACCTTGCCGTTCTTTTCGCGGGCAGTACCTAAAAGGCGGCCATCTTTATCGCGGTATTCGGTGCGCCCATTGCGTTCGCGTTCGGTCATCTGAAGGCGTCCATCCTTATCGCGATATTCCACACGACCATGCTTTTCGCGGGCCGACCCCAACAGCCGTCCATCTTTATCGCGGTACTCATTGCGTCCATTCGCCCAGAGCGTACACCCGAGGAGAAGCAAACAAATAAGAGACAACATTTTCATCAGACCACTCCTTTCTTTCTTAAAAGGGCAACGTTTCCCTACTGGCGTTATCGTATCAGAAAAACCGAGCGCAGGCATGGTGTGCAGAAAAAGAACCACGCCTGCGCTATGGAGGATTCAAGGGTGATGGTTATTTTTTGCGTTTGCGCTTGGCACCACCCTTGCGTTCGATGTACTGACCTTTACCCAGCGTGGCGATTTCTTTGAGTAATGGTGAGGATTGGCCGATGGCAACGCAGGAGAAGGTGACGTCTTTTGGCGGAGGGGGGAGGGGACGCGCATTTTTAAAGGCGGGCATGCCACGCTTTGGAGGGCGCCAGTTGGCCCATGTTTTGCGCCATACCACTTTTTGTTGTTGGCGTTTACGGGTGAGCGCATCGGGCTTTTCTGTGGCGGGTGCATACCATTGATTGAGGGCTTCGCGCACAGGTTTGGCATAGGTGCCGATATCATCGTCGCCTAAGTAGACGACATAGGTGATGGCATGCTTGGCCACAAAGGGCCAAAGGGTCTCTTGAAAGGTGGTTTCAAAATTGCCACCCGAGAGAAATTCCTTCTCGTGGAGCGCGGTAAGCAGGGCCTCGCGTTCGGCTGCTTTGGCCATGTTGAAGGGGCCGATACCTTTATGAGCCGTGTCGCCACCTTCAAAGATCACGCTCACCGTAAAGGTGGAGCCGCGTCGTGAAATCGTGTCGGTCATCGCATCGCGCATCGCCGTGACTTCATCAATGAGCGTGTCCCAACGTCTCCCTGGGGTGGTGCGGGCCGCATCTTTGCGGTTCATGGATTTGGAGGCGTCAATCACCAGGAGGAGATTCGCGCCCGTTTCGGGGAGTTCGATGCCGTAAAGCGTGATGCCATAACGTTCTTGAGTCTGGATATTCTCCTGAGGTGCCGCATGCAACGTAGGCAGAAGGTGGAGCGTTAGACTGAGCAGAAGGAGGGAATACAAGCGTGACATTACTGTTCTCCACGAAGATGCGCGGCAGCTTGTCGCGCCGCAGCGATAATAGCCGCTTCACCGGGAATCATTTGATGACGCATCAAGATGCGCCCCGCACAGAAAACTGTATCCACGCAGGCCGAGTCACCTGCGTAAAGGAAGTCGGCATCAGGGTCGTTGCCCGCCGCAAAAATGGGGCTTGAAAGATCAATTAAAATGCCGTCTGCCGCTTTTCCCACTGCAATTTCACCCGCATCTGAAAAGCCTAATGCCGCCGCCGCCACGCTTGTTACCGCATGGTCGACCTCTGAAAGGGGTACCGCTTCAGGGGTGTCGGCACCGAGTTTGGCCGAGAGAATCGCCGCTTTCGTCTCCGCAATCATCGAGAGGCTATTATTGGAGGCCGCCCCATCGGTCCCAACCGTTACGCGCACACCCGCCCGAACCGCTTTGGCCCACGGGAAGGTGCCGCTTCCAAGCTTTTGATTGGAGTGCGGACAGTGCGCCACGATCACTTCGCGTTCCGCCATCAAGGCCAAATCTTCATCGGTCACATGGCAACAATGCGCCAGAATCGTGCCAGGCTTGAGCAACCCGCATTGGT
>JAGCML010000165.1 GCA_017646485.1 Kiritimatiellia bacterium | reverse complement strand
TAAGTTCTACTACATGGGGGGCAAGGGCAATTACACCTACTTCATGTCCTGCGCAGACAACTCCTTTACAGGTGAAGGTTCCTCTGCAGAGTGGTATCTGCCACCACCGCGTAGTAAGTCTGACAATAATGTCACAGGTTCTCATCCTGCCTACTCGGGTGGCACGGGTGTCTTACACCGTCACTTTATGGGCTTGTCGACCACAATCAACCAAGGGCTCACCGAATACGAAGATGCAGCAATGGCCATGTGGACCATTGACCTCTTGAATCTGAATGCTAATCGTCGTACTGCGATTCTGGAAAGCGTCTTCCGTCAGAACCCCTTGAATGAAGAATTGCTCTATCGTTTAGCGTCTGAATATCGTCGTTCCTCGGATGCGGCAGCCACGATTAAGATGTTGAATGCTGCGCGCGCTTATGCTGTGACGGGTTTAAAATTGCCCGTTACACCTGGAGCAGCGAAGTCTGCACGCGGGAATATCGCCAAGGTCTTAAAGGGCGATGCGACGTATAATGGCGTGCCAGTGATTGAAGTGGGCAAGTCGCCTTGATTCTTCCTCACCTGCGCAGATATTTCGATTCAGTATCTGCGTGACCACAATGGCGTAGGGAAGGAAAAGTTCGTGGAAGAACTCAATTACCTGCGTAAGGCAGCCCAAGGGTGTGGCGAGAAGCCGATTCAGCGTGCGATTGATACGCTCGCAGAATTGGTGAATTAATCTCGTTTCTAAGGCGCAAACAAAGTGACAGTCGCGGAAGCGGCTGTCATTTTGTTTGGGGGCACCCCTAAATGTGTGGAAAAACGTTTTTCTTCTAAAATGGAAATATTCCAGGAAGAATGACGGTTATGGTTAAAGACTGTGCAATTTTTATCCTCACTAAATCTAAATACTTTAACGACCATTGAAAACTGGTATAACATTTGATATATTGAGAGTATTGAAACTTGCTATATTGGTGGAACGGATCATGCAAAAGTTAATCAAGAAAATAAGAGAATACTTGAAGCTGAGCCAAGCCGACTTCGCAGAGAAGTTAGGTGTGACCTTTGCGACCATCAACCGGTGGGAAAATGGCCATGCAAATCCTACGAAATTGGCGCAGACAACCCTTTATGAATACTGTAAATCCCAGAACGTTCCCGTCTATGACATGATTCTCGCTCAGATTAAAGAAGCAACCGAGGAAATTGCACTCGAAGAAGGTAGAATGCTGCTCTACCACGGCTCAAAGTCTGGAATCGTTGGTAACATCGCACCCAAGAGCCGCGAGATGTGTGACTTCGGTAAAGGCTTCTACATGGGAACTGAACCCGGACAACCGCTGACGCTCATCTGCGATTTTGAAAAATCCAAATTCTACATTGTATCGATTGATACGCGTGAACTTGACACCATTGAGATTAAGGCCGACCTTGATTGGGCCATGCTTGTGGCATTCCATCGTGGTAGAATGGAAGAGATTAAGGGCACAGCGTTTTATGACACATACAGTCAGCTTGATGCAGGCAAAGATCTCGTGATTGGAAGCATCGCGAACGATAGAATGTTCTATGTACTCGACAACTTCTTTATGGGGAGCATTACGGATATAGCGCTTGTTCATAGTCTGTCCGTTCTCAAACTTGGAAAGCAGTACGTGGCAACCACTGAAAAGGCGTGTGCAGCTGTTCGAATTGAAAAGGAGATCCCCATCTCTATGGTGGAGCGCAGATTCCTTCAGGACGAAAGCGAAGCGAACAGACAGAGAGGAGTCCACCTTGCAAACGACATTTGCAAGAACTATCGTCGCGAAGGAAAGTTCTTTGACGAGCTCCTTGATGAAGCAAAATAATGGGCGAAAACAATGGACAAACTCCAACTGAAAATGTGTGACATACAAGGACGCCTCTTTGAACGCTCAGGCGCGAATGGGTACGATAGCGCAACTTTCATTAAGGTATTTATGACGGGTGATGTTGCTAAAGGACTTGACTCCAAGTTCAACCGTCTGCAATGGGCTGGCGAAGAATATCTCCTCGCGGAGGTTGTCGACACTTCCAAGCTCACTAAAGGTGGCACAGTGTTCGACAAAGAGGTCCTCTACTGGGCAGGTTATCTCTACCGTTTCTGGCACTTCGCTACGGGAGAAGACAGTAAAGCAATTTACCGTCAAGCCCCTGCCGAAACCATGAGCCGAAATTGGCTTATCTTCCATACCCTCGCCCCTGAAGTGGCAATTGAGGATCTGAAAGAGATTTATAGGCAGCGGAATGGATAAGGATTGTTAGAAGTTGCTTGTACTGTTCAGGTCCCATGTGTGTGGGTAAAGAATAAAAGGCAAAGGTAAGGCGAGAAGTTGACTAAATGACTGTCACGGAGGATGTGTAAGCATGAAGAAGTTTTTGATGTGGACGTTTGGAATCGCGATTTACATTGCGATTTGGTACTTATTGGAAATGTGGTTGGAGGAGAAGGTAGTCTATGTGAAGGTGACCTTTGGGTTGATTTTGGGGATTCCGCTTATTTGGGGTGGGCTTACGGGGCGTTTGTCTATGCGTGAGGATGGACATTTTCCAAACCCTGGCTCAGAGTAGTGGGCGTTAGTGGAACGGTTCGCTCTCGAGCGATTCAAGGTTCAGGGAGAGGAGAGAGCGCCCACGGAACTGATTGTGGCGGAGAAGAAGATGGGAAGAAGGGGCAAAGGGACTTAGGAGACTTAAGGGCGATTCCACTGTTGTTTCGCGTAGAAAGGCGCATGGAGTGCGTTGTTTTGCGTGGCGTTTTGGGGTGTTTTGCGCTATACTATTATTAGTAAGGAGTGCGTAACGTGGTTAAAGTGACAATTTGCATGGGTAGCTCGTGTTTTTCACGTGGCAACAATCAGAATTTAGAAGCTGTTCGCAATTGGCTAACGGCGAATGGTAAGATGGCAACGGTTGACCTCAAGGGGTGCCGATGCGGTGGTCATTGTGGCGAAGGCCCAAATGTGTGGATTAATGATCAGTGCCATAGCGGTGTGACACCAGAGACGGTGCCGGCGTTATTGGAAGCGGCTTTTGCGGAGGAATAAGACCATGGATGCCCTTGCGCCAATTTATTCAGTGAATGCCCAGTGTCGCGACTGTTACAAATGTGTGCGACGTTGCCCAGTGAAGGCGATTCGTGTGGAAAATGACCACGCCGTGGTTTCGCCCGAGGATTGTATCTACTGTGGCACCTGTGTTGCGACGTGTCCCAACCATGCGAAGGTGGTGCGAGATGATTTGCGTGCGGTTCGCAACTTAGTGGCCTCGCGCAAAGATGTGGTGTTGTCCTTGGCACCGAGTTTTGCCTCCGAATTTCCAGGCGTTGACCCAGCGCGCTTTGTTTCTGCGATGCGTAAATTGGGCTTTGCCCATGTGCGTGAAACGGCAGTGGGGGCAAACATTGTCTCGCGTCGTGTGGCCGAACTCATGGCCCAGAGCCGTGCGCACCGCCTGCAGATTTCCTCGGCTTGCCCCGTGGTCGTGGAATTAATCCAACGTTACTACCCGCGCTTCTCCGCCTACTTGACGCCTGTTGACTCACCGGTGATTGCGCACTGTAAGGCGCTTCGTGAAGAATTCCCATCCGCCCCTATTGTCTTTGTGGGCCCTTGCGTCGGGAAGAAATACGAACGCGATTTGCAGCCTTCGCTCCTGCACACCGCTTTGACCTTTGAGGAGTTACGCCGTTGGATGATGTTGGCCGGGGTGGAAAATCCCAATACCTTGCCTCCTGCGGAAGACTATCAATTGCCAGGTGACGGTGCCTACTATCCGATTGAAGGCGGCATGTTGCGCAGTGTGGAACGCAATTTCCGTGCGCTCGCCCCAGAGGGTGAATTGCAACCCATGGTCATCACGGGCGTACAAGCGATTAAGTCCATGTTGGAAACCTTGGATCCGAAGACCTTGGAACAACCCGTCTTCGTGGAAGCCTTGGCCTGCCCTGGTGGATGCGTCTGTGGCCCGAAGACACGGGTTCGCTGTGCGGCGAGTGGGATGCTGGATTTGTTGCGCCATGCACGATTGACAAAGCCCGATGATCCCGAAACCTTCCCCGATGTGGGACGCCACTATCGTGCCCCTCAGGCCGAACGCCAAACCTTCTCGGAAGAAGAGATTCGTGCGACCTTAAATGCCTTGGGTAAATTCAAGCCTGAAGACGAATTGAACTGCGCAGGGTGCGGCTATGATAGTTGCCGGGAATTGGCCTGCGCCATCTTGGCGAAGAATGCCGAACCGCAAATGTGCGTTAGTCGGATGCGTCAATTGGCATTGAAACAGAGTTCGGCCATTGACCGTGCCTTGCCATATGGCTTGGTGGTGGCAGATCGTCAGTTGCGCATTATTGAATGTAACGAACGCTTTGCGACCTTGCTTGGGGACATTGCGAAGATGGCCTATGACGCTCATCCTGGTTTACGTGATGCAGACTTAGGGCACCTTATCCCACATCCGCAGTTGTTCCAAATGGTCTTG
>JAGCML010000164.1 GCA_017646485.1 Kiritimatiellia bacterium | reverse complement strand
GGTCGCCGTTTGAAAGACATATCCAGCAGCCTTTAAATCAATGATTAGACGTTCTAATTCGGATGGACGAATCGTGTTATTAGCACACGAGTCATCAATCACCTCATCCGAAACAGCGTGCAACATGAGAAAAATCGGCAACTTCGCCGGCACACGCGGACGCCACCAGGTGCGTTGGAGTGAAACCCCAATTCCTCCCGCGACAAGCACCGAAAAGAGCGCGTATTTTACAAGCGGAAGAAGAGGCAAATGGCAAACCACTGCAAGCGCAATCACCCAAGCAATGATTCCAATAGTAAATCTTTTTTCCCAAGAGGCAAACATCATTCTCTCTCCGTAGCGTATTGTCGTCTGCGCCAACTTTCCATTAAAGCATAACACAATTTCTCTCTCATCGGCAATGCGTTATACCATATCCACGCAGAAATACGCCCATTGAATACAGGGCAAGATTTACTTCAAGGCTTGCGTCAAGAAATCAACCGACTGCGCCCGCCACGCGTTGAGACGTGCCGCCACATCATCCCAATCAATCGGTGCCGCGATGCAACGTTCTATCTCATCAGGTGTATCTGCCGTCAGCATTCGTTCGCTCAAGCCCAAACGCTCCACGACCGCACGAATGCGTGCATTCATCCCCGTATAACGCCCTGCCAAAGGCACCACCGCAAAGGGACGTCTAAACTGAATCGCAAAGAGCATCCCGTGGTAGGAATTTGTCAACACAAACGAAGCGGCATCAATCGCCTTCAACCACTGAGGCGGCGTGAGGGGTTGCGTCCGATGGAAATTGTGAATCGGCTTATGCGAGAAGGGAATCACCGTCCGTAAGTGCTTTTCCTTCTCAAAGTAGGCTCGCACCTGCTCTACCGAACACGCCGTCTTCCAACGATAAGTCAACTGCACCAGCGTCTTTTCAGCTGAATACGGAAGTGGCTCTGTCATGAACCCACGCCAAAAAGTCGCATCATGCAGTAGGGTTGGATCGCAAACCCACGTTGCTTGACAGCCCAATCGCTCCACCTCCGGAATCGCAGCAGACTCACGGAGACCAATCGCCGTAAAGCGTTGCAAACAAGCCTGAATCTCCGCTAACGCGCCCTCAGGGAACGCATCCGCACCCAAGCTCGCCGCATAGGCGATTCGACGAAGACGTTCATCCCCAAAGTTAAGCATAAAGAAATTGCGCGCCGCAGACTGACTCAAATACTGCGGATGCCACACCTGGTCACTCCCACAAATGACCGCATCATAATCCTTTACCCCTGCAGGAAAATCCTCAAACGAACGATGTCCTTCAGGATCAAAAACATAGGCCTTCTCCCAAAACGGCACAAACGTATTGTGGCGACGATTCTCCTGAATCTTTCGAACCGGATGATTAAAGAGCTCCTTACAACTGCGCAACCACGGCACAACCTTTCCGTGACCAGCATTCAGCAACACCGCTTCATGGCCCTGTTGCTGCAAATAATGCTGCAGTGCGACCGCCTGAAACGTCCCACCATAGTTGTCATTGTCATGTGATAACGTGGCAATTCCAATCCTCATGCCGTCACACTCCTTACGCATCAAACTTCATCATCCAAGCATGCATCTCCACTATTGTAGCACACTCTTCTGCCATTTAGCACCCTTCCCCCCACTTATCCTCTCCACTTAAACCGATGACAAATCACCGCCTTCACAAGTCTCCACTGCCACCGCAGGGAGAAGTAACGCAAGCAAAGAATCTTTTCTTTCAACAACATGCTTACGCAACGTTGCCATTCAGCAAAACCCTCTT
Organism: Kiritimatiellia bacterium; assembly: GCA_017646485.1. Classification (GTDB taxonomy): domain Bacteria; phylum Verrucomicrobiota; class Kiritimatiellia; order RFP12; family DVOR01; genus Spyradenecus. The sequence goes on along the minus strand of JAGCML010000164.1, from coordinate 724 downwards.
GAAATTCAACCGCACCTATCTTCTTATGAAGAAGGTCAAACTTAAGACGTTTATTAAACGATTTCACCATCCAAGGCACTAACTCTTTTTGTACCGCACAGCGATCGGCATCCGTTACGCAATGCTTAAAGACCTCGTTTAAAATAAAGTATGTGTAGCTCAACCGCACCCCAGTCATTGGTGCACGCGATAAACTGCCGAGGCGTTGATAGTAATAGTAGAGCGTATTCTTGATAAAAACACCATTCCGTGCATGTAACAAATACGCTAATACAAATAGTTGATCTTCACCTTCGGTTATCCATGTTTCAAAGCGTAAATCACCAATGGATGCCTTGCGGAACAAAAAACGCCAAACCGATGGCATGCACCCCCATTGATTGAGCGGAAGAGCATGCCATGTTTGAAAGGGCGTCTCTGTGTAAATTTCAGCCATCTCTTCGGTACTCTCCTCGCTAAAAGAATACGCCTCAGAGAATTTCTTCCAAGTAAAACACACAAAGTCTGCACGCTTAAGCATGATTGCCGCGTAAGCAATTTCAAGACATTTTGGATGAATCAAATCATCCGGATCAAGGCAGTAGAGATACTCGCCCCTCGCCTCATCAAACCCACGATTACGCGCCGCAGAGACCCCACCATTCGTTTGACTAATCACACGAATCCGAGAATCTTTCGCTGCATAGGCATTTAAAAGTTTGAGCGACCCATCCTTACTGCCATC
>JAGCML010000163.1 GCA_017646485.1 Kiritimatiellia bacterium | reverse complement strand
TAGTGGTGTCCTTCAGCCTCCTCAATCGGCAAAAATGCCAAATCAGGATCTGCCAACGGCACATGGAAGCGCGTGCACAGACGCTTGGCGATGCGGTGATAGTGTTCCTCAATGCGCTTTCCAAGATTACGGGAACCCGAGTGAATCATCAACCAAATCTTGCTTCCACCCTCAGGCTCTCCCTGCCCATCTAAAGCCGTAGACTTCTGCAACTCTATGAAGTGGTTGCCACCCCCGAGCGTTCCTAAGTTCTTACGGTCCAACTTCGACGGCCAGAGATCTGCACGCATTGCATTATTCGCCGCGTAGGCTTCAAATCCTTCCCAATCCTGGGTGGTCTGATGCGACACGCCATCTCCAACAGGAATACGTTCCTTCAAGCGTTCCTGAAAAGCACGACGGAGGGACATCTCTGCGAAGCGTTCTGCTGGGATATCCGTCTCAACGGCAATCATACCGCACCCGATATCCACACCGACCGCTGCCGGAATCACAGCCTGTTCAGCTGCAACCACACCACCGATTGGCATTCCATACCCTTGGTGAGCGTCCGGCATCAACGCCACATGACTGAAAAGCACCGGATGCTTTGCCAAATTCGCTGCTTGTTGGATTGCGCCATCTTCGCAGTTTTCGCACCAACTCTTCACCGGGATGCGAAATCCTTCCTCAATCTTCTGCCACTTCATTTTCTATTCCTTTCTTACCAATATAAACCTTTGTCGTATACTTGCACTGTTTTGATGGCACTTCCACCATTGTACAGTCTTCGCGGAACAATTTCAATACAAACCAATTCGTATCAAAATGTTGCGAATGTTTTCGGGGCATCGAGAACTTGCCCCAATAGAGACTCGCCTCTGGCACGCGATCAGCTGCGAGCACAATCGGCACCAATAATTGGTCACTCAGATACTCATCTGCGACAAACTGTGCCCGTAAGTAAGCCTTTGCTTGTTGCGCCACGCTATTAGCCACCGCCTTACGCGACTTCCCATAGGTTCCAATCTCCGAGAAGACCGCCGTGATGTTTTGGCACTTCTTTGCGAACAAGCAGTAGTTACCCGTTCCATGAGAACCAACATCCTCCACCTGCATCCGTATCTCACGCCCAGGCAATTGCTCATACACAATCTTCGCCTCTGTTGAAGCAATCCCTAACGAGAGATGCGCCACCTTTGCCGTAATCCAGGTCTCAATCTTCGGCCCACGCGTCAGCAATTCCAAAGGCTTTGCCACCTTCCAGGGTTGGATTTCCAGAACCACCTCGCCCCCGCCAGCGGGATAGAAGCCATAGTGACGCAACTTCGCCTTGACCTCCGCTCCCATTGCCTGCAACTGCGGCAAGTAGGTCTGCTCAAAGCATTCCCACGTAGGAGCCATTGATACATGTGTTCCACCCGTGATGACCACCTTCGATGGTGCATCTGCGCACAAGAGAATCGGCAGCACGGTCTGCGCCACCAAGGTTACACTTCCGGCCGTCCCAATGTCAAAGCGGTAATGCCCCCCTTGGATTGCGCCCGGACGAAAGGTCACGTGCTGCGAATTAATCTCCGCTCCCGTCACCTCCGCATGGCAAATCTCCGCCACAGCACGCACACAGGTCAAATGTTGACGCTTCAAGCCTGGCACCTCGCGCTTCGCACGAATGTTCACCATCTCGAACGCACGCCCCGTCACCGCACTCATCGTCAGCGACGTACGCAACATCTGCCCCCCACCCTCGCCTACAGATCCATCTATTCGAATGATTTCATCACTCATCGCTCAAATCCTTTCTTCTTGCGTGCCAAAACCTTTATTGACAAACCAGCACTGTCTTCATTGCACCTGCCGTGCCAAATGAAAAAACAAAAACTAAAAAAATCTTTTTTCCTCAAAAAAATCCACAAAAACATCACCTCCCCTACCATAATAAAGAAATACGCGCGCGAGAGAGAACCGCAATGCATCTCCTCCCTCCCCACAACAATATCAACGAAACCAATAAAAACTATCTGAAAAGATAGACAAACTATCCAGTTTTATGTTAATGTATCTCTATGAAGACCACCGTTATCTCCGTACTTGGCACACAAAAAGACGCGCATGGCGGCTATGGCCCCACGCGTTGGGACACTTGGCGCCCCACCATTGGCCTTGTCCAACAAGACACTTTACCCATCGATGAACTCCATTTGATTTTCAATTTGGCGCATCTTCCCCTTGCCAACCGAATCAAAGACGACATTGCCTCCGTCTCCCCCGAAACGAATGTCATCTTTGACAACATTGAATTACAAAACCCATGGGATTTCGAAGAAGTCTATGAAAAATTCTATGACTACTCCAAATCCCCCTGTTTCCACGAGGAAAAGACCGATTATTACCTCCACATGTCCACGGGCTCACACGTGGAACAAATCTGCCTCTTCCTATTAGCCGAATCAAGACACTTCCCCGCCAAACTCGTTCAGACCACCCCCAAAGAGGGCCACGTCCGACATTCAAAAGACCCCAAGGGCTCCCACACCATCATTGACCTCGACCTTTCGCGATACGACAAGCTCGCCAAACGCTTTGAGTCCGAACGTCAAGATGACCTCACCTTCCTTAAACAAGGCATTGATACCAAAAACCCCGCATTCAATAGGTTGATTGAAACCATTGAACGCGTCGCAGTGCGTTCCATAGACCCCATTCTTCTCAGCGGCCCTACGGGCGCCGGCAAAACCCAACTCGCCAAACAAATCCACCTCCTCAAGAAGCAAACAGGCAAAATCAAAGGCGAATTTGTCGCCGTCAACTGCGCCACCCTCGGTGGAGACTTGGCAAAATCCGCCCTCTTCGGCCATAAGCGAGGCTCCTTCTCTGGCGCAGGCGCCGACCATATCGGATTCCTAAAAGAGGCCGATGGAGGCATTATCTTTTTGGACGAAATTGGCGAACTCCCCTTAGAAGCGCAGACTCTGCTCCTTAAGGCAATCGAAGAAAAGCGTTATCGTCCCCTCGGTGCCACCGAAGATGAGACCAGCGATTTCCAACTCATCTGCGGCACCAATCGCGACCTTGAAGCCGAAGTGCGTAATAACAAATTCCGTCGCGACCTCTTGGCGCGTATCAACCTCTGGAGTTTCCGACTCCCAGGACTGGCCGACCGACGCGAAGACATCGCCCCCAATCTTGAATACGAACTTAATCGTTACGCCTCCCGCACCGGGAAATTCCTCTCCTTTAACAAACAAGCACGCGAACGCTTTTTGGAATACGCCCTTCATCCCACCACCCAATGGGAGGGCAACTTCCGTGATCTCAACGCAATGGTCACCCGCATGGCCACGCTCGCTGATGGCGGCCGTATCACCTTAGATCTTGTAGAAGAAGAAATTGCGCGATCCACCCCCACACGCTCCGACCCCACAGATGACGATACCGAGACGCATACGCTCCTCGCCACCCATCTCGGCGAAGACTACGCTGAACAATATGATGCCTTTGACCTCGTGCAACTCACCCACGTCATCCGCGTCTGCCGCACCTCGGACTCCATGGCGGATGCAGCTCGAAAACTCTACGCCGTCTCCATGCGCGCAAAGAAATCGACCAACCACACCGACCGCCTCTCAAAGTACCTCGCGAAATTCAACCTCAAATTCCGCACCCTCCTCACCTAACGCCCATGAACACCCTCCAGCAGCGCACCTCCATCCTCATTGTCTCTTGGAACCGAGCAGACTTGCTCTCGGCGTGTCTTGAGTCTATCCAAAAAGCACTGCCGCAGATTCCCATCGTAGTCGTTGATAACGGCTCTTCTCCTGCACTAACGCCCCAACCCGATGTCACATGGATTCGAAGTGAGCGCAACCTCGGCTTTGCTGGTGGCAACAACTTAGGATGGGCGCACTGCCCTGGCGAATATGTGCTCTTACTCAATAATGACACCGTTCTTCCCAGTGCTGAGCCACTTACTACCTTGGTCGATTTCCTCGACACCCACCCT
>JAGCML010000162.1 GCA_017646485.1 Kiritimatiellia bacterium | reverse complement strand
TTATAAAAAACAAAGCGGCACACGGGTTCGTGTGCCGCTTGTGTTGAAACCTCGGGGAGAGGTTTATTCGATGGTTGCGTCCATCGGCTTAGCCGAGAGGATGACCTTGAAGAAGCATGCCTTTTCGGTGTCGTTGATCATCGCATCGCCAGTGGCAATCTTGACGGCGGGATCCAATGCGCCCTGGACCTTCACTTCAGCGAGTTTCGTCCAAGCGCCACCGAGTGTAGCAGTGCCATAGACGGTGTAGGTCGCGAGCTTATTGTTACCATCAGCGAAGGCTTCGGTCAAGTCATAGACCATGCCATCGGTACCAACAGCGGATTCAACGTTCCAACCCAAGGTAATGACATCACCATCATAAGCGATGTTGTTCACCGTGAGGCCGTAGGACGTGTAGCCCTTGTTGATGAGGTCGATTGCGACATCGTTACCGAGGAGGTCCAAGAGTTCCTTAGCGGCGGACATATCTTCCACGCCAGCGATCTTCACTGCACCATTTGCATCAGGTGTACCTTCAACGGTCAAACCATAGAGCTGTGCACCATAAGCGGTGAGGGCGACCTTACCATCCACACTCTTCGTCCAGATTGCGGCGCTCGAAGTGAGGTTAGCAGCAGAACCGGTGAAGGTGTTGCACCAACCGCTACCAGCGGTGCCATCTTCGAAGAAGGAGGCGGTATCACGCTGACCATTGGTGAGCCATTCCCAAGCATCTGCGAGCTTATCGCTATCAGCATCAACATCCTGGATGTAGAATTCAGCATTCCATGCGGTACCATTGGACATCGGGGTGATGGCGCGAGGATCGAAGTAGAAGCCACCCACAGCATCGAGGCCCTGCGTTGCGTAACCCCAGGGTTCCCAAACGTCACGCTTACCGTTACCATTCAGGTCGAAGTAGGCCATCAAGTAGACGGGGCGGTTCGTGGAGAGACCACGGAGTTCAACATCGAAGCGCGTGGAGAAGAAGCCTTCATCTTCAGTCTTATCCTTCACCATCTTCACGCAACGGTTCAATGCAGCGATTGCTTCATTACCCTCTTCATCATCATAACCGAGCTTATCGGAGGTCGATGCCACAGGGTCACCATTGAAGGAACCCGAGTAGTGCGCTTCCACCACAAAGCGGCGGTAGTCGAAATCTTCAGATTCCTTCAAGACGCCGTTATAACGAACCTGAGCGCGGACATAGTAAGAATCCTGCATGTTGAAGTTGGAATCAACCACAGCATCCTTCATTTCGGAGAGTTCCTTATCACCCGAAGCATTCAACTGAATATTGAATGCACCCTTAAGCACGGTTTCAGAACCGCTGTAAGGAATGAGCGTCAAGGTATATTCGTACTGACCATCACCGAAGAGCGAACGCATGCTGCCATCCAATTCGCCCACGCCACGCGGCAACTGATAACGATAGATGAACTGTTCCACTGCACCCGTACCGATAGCCGTTGCGCTCGGAGAGACACCACGAATATCGAGGTCAGAGTAAACCACCTCATTAACGGCAGTACCAGCAGCGTCAGCCACCTTCGTAATCGTGAGGCCGAATGCAGGCACCTGAACATTGCTCTTCCATTCGAAGGTAATGTCAGCGTTGTGCAAGTAAGCACCACCCACAGGCGCAACCAACGAAGTGCTGGCAGCATCGAGCGAACCGAAGACGTTGGTCACCACAGCAATGTTGTAGGGATTCCAGTCGAATGCGGTGCTGGTGGTCAACTTCGTTTCGGGCAAGAGGTAAACCTTATAAGAGGTTGCCACCTGGCCTTCAGCATCAGAACGCGGCAAGCCAGTGCGCGTTTCAGCATTACCGAAGATTTCGTCTTCCGAGAGGTAAGGCTTGTTCACATTGAACTGCTTGCTATACACGAGCTTACCCGGATTATCAGCCGTTGTGGTCATACCGATGTTTTCGAAGACGCGCAAGCAAATCCAGTAGTTCTGGCTGCTGACGAACAAGGAAGGATTCAACGGCGAACCCGTGGAAGGATTCATGATCGAGGAGTAGTCGCCGGTCACTTCATTGTTTGTTTCGTTTTCGGTCATCAAGACACCGAGAATCGATTCAACGTCCAAACGAACGGTTCCGGGAGGAGCCTGACGCGTCATCGCCACGTGCAAGACATCGTTCACCTGGTCAAAGCCAACATCCACATCGTGCTGATCAGGGATACCTGCGGGTTCGTTATCGTCCCACTTGCCATCGCCATCAAGGTCAGCGAAGACGAAGAAGTTGTTCAAACCTTCCTTAATGTAACCTTCATCCGGCTTCACGAGCGTGAAGGTGTTCGACTTACCAGGCACCACGCCATAACTGTAGGTCGCCACACCGACGAATTCAGAGCGTTCATAGAAGGAGAGACTGCCGTCTTCGGCTTCATGATAACCTCTGTCAGCCCATTCCTCTGCATCGGAGAAGTCTAAGGTGAATTCACCCGTACGATAGTTCACCGTACCAGCGATGAGACGATCGGTTCCGTTTGCAACGGTATTGCCCTCTTCATCGATCCAAGCAACAGGCTCATTGTAGTAGAGTTCTGCCACATCACCCACAGTCTTGGTATCACTATGAATGGTGAAGAAGAGGTATTCGTTTTCGTTCTTCGAGGTATTCGCAGTGCTCGAATCAGCCTTATCAACGGCCATACGCGTGAACTTGATGGACAAGGAGCCCGGCTTGATGTTACCAATGTGGAGGTAACCCGACATCACGCCACGCTTCCATTCGCCAATTTCATGTTCAATCGTTGCCTGCTCTTCACCAGATTCAGTGGTTGCGAGCGGGAGCTTGAAGGTTGCATCAGGCGCAGAGTTGTTGTTCTTTGCCGTGTAGGCGTGAACCACAATCTTTGCATTTGCCGTAGCATTCGTGTAGACATTCTGATCACCGAAGTAATCCACAGTCATACGCAATGCGGGCGTAGGCATTTCAAGCTTGATCTTGCCAGTCTGCGAGATGCTCGTAGCAGCGTTCGGATTGGTAGAGTGATAACCCGAGCGGAAGTTTGCACGTGCTTCGGCGAAGTTGCTCCAGCCGTCATCATCTGCGTCACGATAACCATCGTTCAAGTCGACGGTGAGACGTTCATTGCGGTTGGAAGCTTCCCAATGATCTTCCATGAAGTCATTGTCCGTATAGAGCGTACCGAAGGTCGGAGCGCCACGGCGGAACCAAATCGGAATCTGGTAGTCCGGCACGCCATTGCCGACGGTCGAGAACTTCTGCGGGTTAGCGCTTGCGAGATATTCTGCATAGTTCGTCAAGAAGTCGCCATCCTGGTCGCCGTGAGGACCATTGATGCCAATCGGATCTTCAGGATCGAGGCCATAGTAGTTTTCCCACCAGTTCGGCATACGATCGCTATCGGAGTCCTTGGTCTGACCCATTGCGACAAACTTATCCAACAAGGATGCACCCTGCGAGAACTGCTTGTCGTTCAACTTCGAGCCAGTGTCTTCATTCGGCGTATCCTGATGACGGAACCAGTTAGCATCCTCGGTCATCATTTCCTGATTTTCCTGGCTACCGCTTTCAGGGTCAGTAGCAGGCGACTTATCCCAAGTTTCCTTGTGATACTTAGCGAAGACGTCACCATAGATCAAGAGATCAGAGGAGATCGAAGTCGTGAATGCAGGAACGATAATGTAGTTCGGCAAATCGAAGAAGATGCGGCCATGATACATATAAGCATATGGATTACCTTCTGTCTTCACATTATACATCTTCGTCTGAGAGACCTTTTCACCAGCGCGATAAGGCGACCAGTAGACCGAGTCTGCCACCTTCAAGTTTTCTGCAGAACCAGAAGGCATTTCCAAAGAAGGCTTACCCTCCGCCAAGGATTCCTGCGAATAGACATGCACACCTGCACGCTGGACATCTGCCAAAGGCAAGTGCGCCACGGTGTTATGAGCCATCGGCACAAATTCCGCGTTCGTATCACTGTCTTTATACTTCGTCGAGCGAAGATTCTTTGCAGCCTTCAACGAGTAGTACGAGGTGAAGAGTTCTTCTTCTGCAGGGAGCGAATCCTTAATCCAAGCATGTGCAGTGTCATCCGTCGCAGTAGCAAGGAAGCCCTTACGACGATACATTGCAGAACCAGGAACTGTCGCGTCACCCGTCAACTTTTCGCCAGGATAAGCTTCCCAAGGCTTTGTCTCGGGAGTAGGATTACCGTCCTTGTCCAGAGTCGGTTCCCCTTCTGCATTACGCACTAAGGAACCCGAAAGAAGGTCATTGAAGGTATAGATTGCCAAAGGTTCGCAAGGCACATTCGCTTCATAGTAACCCGTTGCGGTCGAGCCATGACGAGCCGTGAAGGCTGCAAGGCGAGCCGCCAAGAGTTCGGTCTGCGTCAAGGTGCGGTTGTAAGCATCTGCGATTTCTGCAGAAGTACGAGCACCATTCCAAATGCGCACTTCATCAATAAAGCCCTTGAAGCAATTCATGAAGTAGTCAGAGAAATCATCCGTGCTACCATCCAATTCAGCAAACCAAGTGCTGGCGGCGGTTGCACCCACCATGATGGGCGCCTTACGATAAGAGTAACGACGCACTTCTTCAGAGGTGCTCTTAATAGAGATGACACCATTAGCAGGAATCAACGGCGAAACCACGGAGATAGATTCCACACCATTCAAGAAGATCTTCAAGTTCTGGCCATCGAACGTAACAGCCACATGAGCCCATTCATCAGCCTTAATCAACTGACCAGCAACCGCTTCTGGCGAAACATTCGGAGCAGAAGTCGTCGTAGCGCCAGTGGTTTCATCCACCGTCGTTGTGCCTGCGCTGGTGTAGTAAGTGAAGGGACGGAATCCGCCTTCATCCTTACGCAAACCTAAGACGAAGTTGTGACGCAAGGCACTCACGGGCATCTTGCCTTCGTCACTTGCACGCCAAGGACGATCAATCAAGATGGCTTCCTTTGCACCATTTGCAATCGCATCAGCATCAGGGCGGACCCAGCATTCAAGCGTGAAGGTGCTCAAAGCCTGAGGACCGAACTGAGCTTCCGCCATCGTCTGGAGGGCGCCTTCGCCTCCGAAGTAGGCAGCCTGCTGACGATCAGGCGTACGAAGCACCTGAGGATCGCCACGGTAGATGCTATTCGAAGTCAATTCAACCAAGTCGCTGATACCATCACCATCGGTATCATAACCTTCATTGATTTCGTAAGCAAAGAGCGAACTCTTCGTAGCAGGTGTGGCATCGCCCGCAGCACCTTCATAGGAAAGCGCAACCTGCAAAGCGTTCGGCACGTTTGTATTCGGATAGCCCATGTTCAAACGAGGATAGAAGCGAGAGACCAAAGAGTTGGGGTTGCTCGGGTCAGTCATCCAGAGCGGAGACGGGTCTGTACCATAACGAGCCGGACCAGCATTCACAGGGTTCACTGCTTCTTCGCTATTGAGCAAGCCGTCACCGTCAGGGTCAGCGTAAGGCAAACCAGCCAACCAAGGATAGGTGTAGTAGTCGAAGCCCGTCGCATCAGCGATTGCCAATGCCTTCTCATTGAAGGTGGTCTTTTCAGGAGAGACCATCTGAGCGAAGAAATCTGCAGAACCGGTCACCGAGATGACGCTACCCAAACGATTTACATTAATGTAGGAATTTGCATCAATGCTTTCACCGCTTGCTTCATTCTTATAGTCACCTAAGACAGGGTTGAGGCCATGGAAAACTTCAAAGTAGTCATCCATACCATCCATATCGGTGTCCGCATCCAAAGGCGAAGTGGTAATCAGGCTGTTCTTCGGCTTGCCATCCGAGTCATAGCCAGGATACTTACCACCAAAGTTGGCCATTCCCGCTTCCAGAGGAACACCCAAGACAGAGCGGGGATTTTCACCAACGCCTTCTTCACGCTTTGCAAAAGGCAACACAATACCGTGCCATGCAATCGGGGTGAAGTAGTACTTCGTAGGATTCCAGAGTGCGAAAGCATCAAGCGAAGAATTGTACGGCGTCAACATGATGTCGTAAGCGTTCAAGCCACCCTTAAGACCACGCATTGCCGTGCGATAACGCGAGCGAATCAAAGGATTCGTTGCTGCCTGAACAGCCGCTTCATAACCCTTGTACGCTTCAGCAGTTTTATCTGCATCTGCACCAGAAGCTGCGTCAAGCGTATTATTGTACGACCAGTCCTCGAGAAGTGTATAAGGCGTCATATCATTCTTCGACTCTTCGACAACGGTATCATACGCATTATTACTATCCGTGATGTCAAAGACAGACTTCGCCAAGAGCATCAAGATCTGGTCCTTACGAGCAGCCCAGATGGTAAGAGCCTCACCTTGCAAGAAGGTCTTCAATGCACCGGAGATGTCGCTTTCACCTGCGAGACCGCGCAATTCAGCATCAACAATATCAAGCAAAGCAATCACGCGGAGCGCATTCTTTTCACCGAACTCACCATTGAAAGCAACCGCGCGATTACGTGCACGAGCATACGTTTCATCTGTCACACCCATATTCGTCACCGAGAGGGTGCAACGCAATGCAGCATCGAGTGCATCAATCAAATTCGGCAAGTTCTCAACGCGGTCCTGCACAGCTTCAAGCGTTGTGGTCGTCTTTGCAGAATTCGTTAAGCCATAATCTTCAATTTCTTGAGCCGTCGGGAAGACCATGGTGCGTGTCCAATTGGCATTGAAGACAGAGGCAATCGCAGTACGCAAGGTCTCGCTGATGGCCGCGGTTTCCTGGTTGTTTTTCGCAAGCGCACGTGTATCCATAGCGCCATTCCCCGTTGTACGGCGGGAAGCGATTGCAATTGCCTGGCTAATCGGATTAACCGTAACACCTGCAAATTCTGGCGAGACGTGAGAATAAGGATTGAGCAAGTCAGTGGTTGCCACATAGAAATCAGGCAAGATTTCCCAAGTGCCTTCACCATCGCTAGCCACTTCACCAGGATTATCCGCAAACATACGGGCCTGATCAGGACCGAGGTCATAACGCGTATGACGGAAGGCTGCGGTCAAGTATTCCTGATAGTTGGTCAAACCATCCTTATCCGCATCCAAATCATAGTCGGCCATGCGCTTTTTATTATCATCAGATCCGTTACGCGTCGGGTCAGGAGCAGAACCGTAAGTCACAGTGTAACCATGCAAAGTTACGGTCATAGCATCAGGATCCGTCGTTTCCGTATCATACTCACCCGTGGGGATTTGTACGACAGGAGCACCATCTTCGCCTTCAGGAGCACCTTCTGCAGGAGCAGCCATTGCCAAAGGCGCTGCGCCGTATTCAACTTCCCAAGCATCCGACATACCATCGCCATCGGTATCAGGACTGTTCGGGTCGCAACCACCACCTGCGATGATGGGGTTCGGCAACACGGTTTCCCACTGAATATAAGGATTACCATAGATGAAGCGCGGATCAGCTTCGTCACCATCCCAGAGACCATCGAAGTCTGTATCGGGATTCCAAGGATCAGTCGGAGCCGTCTTGTTAGTCCAGCCAGAGCGTGCGCGATGCGCATATTCCTGAGCATTGGTCAGGCCGTCGCCATCAGGGTCACCCACACCATCAGGGTGACGATCCAATGGATACGGCGTCATGCCCACATAAAGTTCCCAACCGTCCGGAATGCCGTCGTCATTCGAGTCCGCCTTCGTCGGAGAGATGGAGAACTTGATGATTTCTTCCATCGAAGGCATACCACCGGCATTTTCTACGGCGGCCTTCACCGAAACTTCATATTCCATCAAGGAGGTGAAGGGCGTATTCAGTGCATTGGGACTAAAGCCGAGTGCATAATACACTTCTTCGTGAGACAAGGTCACCGTCTGAGACTGGTGCTGCAAATAGATTGCCTTTTGAGCGGGCCATTCCCAGTCAATCAGATATTCCGCCTTGCGAGCTTCCTTCAATTCAAAGGAGGACACAATTTCCTCCTGACGATAATAGGCCTTCGTGAGACCATCAGCATGCGGCACGAAGAAGTGCACGAGACCCGTTTCGGGTTCATAGTAAGCCTTCAAATTAACAGGAACATTATTCACCGTCATCTTGGGCTCATAGTTGTTCTTGTAGTCGGTATCGTCATAGCTTGCGTGCGTTTCATCAGCCTTATAGGTGACAGCAAAGAGGTGCGTGTACTCAGGATAGAGCGGCACGTCATTCACGACTGCGCACTCGTCACCGTCAGGGTTGCCGTGTTGAGGGCTATTTGCATCTTCCCCATTCAACGGATTAAGGCCGAAGTGATTTTCCCAACCGTCAGGGATACCGTCGTTATCCGTATCGGCATCAATGGGGTTGGTACCGAGAGCAAATTCTTCTGCGGTGGACAAACCATCGTCATCCACATCCGTGTTGCCAGCAGCCTGAGCCAAGGGGTTGAAGACGCCCAAGATTGTTTCCACCGGAATGGGGTGATAGACCGTCTTGTTTTCTTCGTTCAACCAATAGCTACGACCCATCGTGAACTTTTCTGCCGTCTTGTAAAGGCTGTCGGTATTGATTGCGGTACGATTACGCAAATCAATTGCAGGCCAGAGCGCGGAGTTCAACTGGAGGTGTTCGATTTCGCCATCGGCATTGGTCTTCGTGAAGACAGAGCCGTAAGCAATACGCGAAGCATAGTACCAGAAGAAGTATTCTGCGCTGTTCACGATGCCATCGCGATCGGTATCTGCGGAAGAACCATTGAAGCGAGCCAACCAAGAGGTCAAGCGCGGATCAATCACACCCTTATCATTCTTCGTAGCGTGGAAGGGTTCGTCGATGAGCACACCGGCGATTGCACGAGAATCGATGAAGTACTTCACCTCTTCATATTCACCATAACCCCACTGATCGATCGGCAAAAGCTCACGCGTTGCGGGATCAGTCATTGCAGCAGCGGTAGCGTCAATGGTGGTGAAGGGGAAGACTGCACCGGGCTTAGTCGACATGGTCACAAACTTGGTTTCAACATCGCGACCATTGACCGTATCCTTTTCCATGTAGCCCCAGAGCGCACTGTCATAGGTATAACGGAAAGCTTCGTAGTCAGGAGAGTTGCGATTAATATTCACCCAAACATTGGTCACCTTATACTTGTCACCAACCTTAATCGGAGCACCCGCTTCGTCGATGACGATTGCCCAGTCCTTATCCTGAGGATTCATTGAGACCTGAGGCCCAATGCTATTGGCATCATACGGAATCTTGTTGTCCGTATAAGCCAACTTGACACCGTCATTCGGCTTCGTACGAGAGAAGAGCTTGAGCTTCGTCCAGTCCTGCTGGAACTTACCCTTGACATGCTTCGTACCCACACGAACCACGGTAGAGCCATCATCCAACTTCTGTTCAGGGTGAATGAGGACGACCCATGCGGGCACGGAGAGCCAGTTGCCCTTACCATCTGCTGCGTTCAATGCATCATCAAAACCACGCACGCGGGTCTTGTAATCAAATGCAGCACCCTCCAAAGCGCAGGAGCCGAGCACGCCATTCGAATTGCCGAACTTGTAAGCCGACTCGCCACCCCACTGACCAGCTGTGGGCAACTTTTCTGCTTCGCCCGGGAACTTGTCTGCGATCGAAGCGCCTTCGATTAAGGTTGCACGAGCTTCTTCGCCCATGGTGTTCAGGACCCAACCATCTGGCACGCCATCGCGGTTGTAGTCACCGAGTTCATAGAGATAGGGTTCCTTATAACTCTTTTCACGTGCGACGATGGAGTCGCCAGGGAGATATTCTGCCACAAAGATTGCAGAGAGCTGAATGTCCTGCCAAGCCAAAGGTTCGGTGGCTTCACCTTCCTTCACATAAGCGCGGTTGAAGGACAAAATTTCTTCATAACGACGAGATTCTTCTGCGCCAGAGGGCAAGAGGATTTCGTAGTCGCTGGATGCAGACCACATATAGAAGAAGGAGTCATAGTCTGCATCAGGGCCGATAAAGCGACCACCCGGTGCGTCGGGATCGCTTGCATTGAAGGGCTTAGCGATCACCGAGACGAGGGTATTGCCACCATTCTTCGAAAGAGAGGTCTGAGTATAGGTCTGGCTAAAGGTCCAGTTGTCACCGGAGTCATTACCATCCCAGCGCACATAACCCGAAGCGGGGAGTGTCGGCTTGTAGATGGTGTTGAACTGGAAGATCTGAGCGGTCTCCAAGTTGACCACGCCTTCACGCGGGGCTGAGTAGTTCGAGGAGTCAGTTACAAGAAGGTTCCAGGAATGTACCGTCCCGAAGGTGTAGGTATGGGTGAAGGTATAGGCCTGAGAATCGGTCGTGCGCGCCTCAATCTTCAATGCCTTCGGCGAACCCACCCCATAGCGATTCGTCAATTCAATCTTCTTAGCATCCCAAGCGGTCTTCCCCATCATGGCGATCATCGCATCTTCATCGACCAAAAGGACGCTATCCTTTGCGCCATCACCATAGGTCATTTCAAGCACGAGATAATCCGTGCGCGTATCTGCGACCGAGAAGGTAAAGTCCAAGGGCGTTCCAACAGGGGTCTTGGTTTCACTGGGAGCGGCCTGAATCATCGGCGTACGGTTCTGAACGGTCGGAACGATCGGAGAGCATTCATCCAACATACCGATGATTTCGTTCTGCGAGTTGCAACGCTTTGCCGTGAAGATTACGCCACCCAGACGAACCGTTTCGCCAGAGCCCAAAACCACTTCAGCGTTTGATGTGCCGACCTGATTGATATAGTCGTTCACGCAGCCCACATAGAACTTGACGCTGGTTTCGCCAGCCGGAACGGTCACGCGCAATTCTGCCTGACCATTCGGCAACACGCTACCACCCTGTGCCTGAAGCGCAGCATAGGAAGCGATTAACTTCTGAGCATTAATGGCATTGCCATTGGCATCGGTCAAACCCTTAATGGTCGCCGTCTTATCAATGTAATGCTGATAAGTTGCGTCTGTCGGGTAGATCAAGAAATCACGAGATTCTTCAGAAACAGGCACCGTGAGGGTGTATTCCAATACATTGTAGGAGCCAGGGGTCTGACCCATGGTAGTGTCAATCGGCTGATAGTATTCAGTACCAGCGCTGGTGGTGACTTCACTGGAGATCAACTGAATGCGTTCGCGCTTAGGCGTAGCCGTTACCTTGAGATAGAAGGGCTTATCAGCCGTGCCGATTGCATTTGCATCTTCCAATGCGGGCACGCGAATACGATAGTAGGTGGAGGAGTTATCTACATTACCGATATCACCGATGGTCAATGCCACCTTGTAATCACCCGTAGCAGGGTCGGTGTAGAGCGGCACGTAGTAACGTTCGAACTTTGCGTTTGCAGCATTCGTAGCAGAGATCTGTTCGATGCTCGCATAGAGCGTACCTGCGTCTGCCATTTCTTCTGCACCATTCTTAGCAATGGTGAAAGTGGCTCTTTCGCCAGAGCTCACAACCACTTCACCGCCAGTAATCGTCTGGCCAGCTAATGCGGTGTAACCATTCTTCAATTCGTCTGCAGCAGGGAGCGTAATCTGCTTGGTCGCCATGTTGGTATTGCGAACAGCATAACCCTTCGTCACATTCGTAATCGGCGTCTCTTCCACGATGTATTCAGCATAAGCGTAGAGCCCCTTTGCCGTGGTCGTGTCGGGACGAATACCATAGCAGAGGCGAACTGCCGTACCAGCCAAGCCTGCGGGGATGTTCACGAAGAACTTCTGAGAGAGCGTATTGGCATTGTTCAAACCAGAGACCTTAGCGGCATAATTCGCATCAAATGCGGTT
>JAGCML010000161.1 GCA_017646485.1 Kiritimatiellia bacterium | reverse complement strand
TGTTGTAGTAAGGGGTCACCTGCAAGGTGGCCGTCACGCCCAAGTCCTGCACTTCCTTGGTCAAATGCAATGCTTCTTCAGTCGAGTTCGCACCCGTACCAGCGATCACAGCCACGCGACCATCAACGGCATCAATCGTTGCTTCAATCACCTTCAAGTGATCTTCAGGGTTGAGCGTCGGCGATTCACCGGTGGTACCCACAGGGCAAACACCCGAAATGCCTTCTTCAATCTGCCACTGAATATTCTCGCGCAAAGCACCGTAGTCCACGCTACCATCGTCATTGAACGGCGTCACGAGCGCACTAAAAACACCTTTAAGTTTGAGCATTGCAAAACTCCTTCTAAACAAAACAGACAAATTCTATCAAAAAACAATACAAAACAATATTAAAAAGTATGCATGAAATGCGCTAAAAGACAGATAAAATGCACCCAAATGCCACTTTACAAAGAAAACGGCCTCGGGAGTTCCCCAAAGGCCGCTGTATTGTCTTGCCAAAGATGGCATTAACCCAGGATTAAATCATCCAAGCGACGAATCAAATCATCCACGGAGATGCGTTCCTGTTGCATCGTATCACGATCACGCAAAGTGACGGTACCATCCTTTTCGAGCGTATCGAAGTCCACCGTCACACAGAACGGCGTACCGATTTCGTCCTGACGACGATAACGACGACCAATTGCACCGCTTTCATCCCAGAAGCAATTGTAACGGCGCTGCAACTTCTTGAAGATGTCACGCGCCAAGGCATAGAGTTCGGGCTTGTTTTTCACCAAGGGGAAGACGCCCACCTTCACAGGGGCAATCGCAGGCGCGAGGTGCAGGACCGTGCGGATATCTTCCTTACCCTTTTCGTCAACCAACTTCTGCTCTTCGTAAGCATTGCAGAGCATTGCGAGCGCCATGCGGTCAACGCCAGCAGAGGGTTCAATCACGTGCGGGATGTAGCGACCTTCGAAGAGGCGATCCAAGAAGGCATTCGCCGCTTCAGCCGTCTTGCCACGGGCTTCCCATTCAGCAACGGTCTTCGCACGGAAGGCTGCCTTTTCCTCATCCGAGAGCTTCTTCACCGCGAGCTTCAGGGGTTCATCAAAGACCTCCATCGACTTGCCAGAGTGCTCTTGGTGGCGGGAAAGGTCGAAGTCAGAACGTGCAGCAATCCCTTCCAATTCCTGAACACCGAAGGGGAAACGATATTCAATATCCACGCAAGCACGTGCATAGTGCGCCAATTCATCGGGCTTCTGCCAGTATTCCACGAAGGAGTCTTCGGGAAGACCATTCTTCACCAACCACTGCTTGCGCTGTTCCACCCAGTACTTGTGCCAGCATTCCCAACCCCAATCAGCTTGCGGTTCAGAGAGATCGGTTTCATCCGTCAAGGGCGCGACATGGCCACAGAGCAATTCCACGGCTTCATCGGGCTTGATGAAGAATTCCACCTCCATCTGTTCGAATTCGCGCGAACGGAAGATGTAATTGCGAGGCGTCACTTCATTGCGGAAGCTCTTACCAATCTGACCAATGCCGAAGGGCGGCATTTGACGGGAAGCGACCATCACATTGGCGAACTCTGCGAAGATGGCCTGAGCCGTTTCGGGACGGAGATAGGCCACATTGGAGGGATCTTCCACAGGGCCCACGATGGTCTTAAACATCAAATTGAAGGGGCGCGGTTCGGTCATCACACCGCCGCAATTCGGGCAAGGCAACACATTCGTTTCACCTTCTGGCGTAGCCAAGAGGATGAAGAGTTCCTTCACATCCGTAATCGTCTTCAACTGTTCGAAAATCTTTTCGAGGTATTCCGGGTGCTGCACGGTGTAGAGACCAGGTGCCGCAGACTTGCCCTTACCCTTACACCACGTTGCAATCTTACCTGCTTCGCCCAACATCCCTGCGAGCGTTTCGCGAAGGGTGCTCTCTTCAAAGACATCCCAAATCTGGTCTGCGCGCATCAGCTTACGGCAGTTGCCCTTGCACATGCTCATGGGGTCAGAGAAGGTGTCCAAGTGACCCGAAGCCTTCCAAATCGCCGGATGCATAATAATCGAAGCGTCGAGACCTTCGACATCTTCACGGTCGCGCACCGTAAAGCGCCACCAGCTTTCCTTGATGTTGCGCTTCATTTCGCAACCCAAAGGACCGTAGTCCCAGAAGCCTGCGAAACCGCCATAGATTTCGGAGCTCTGGAAGATAAAACCACGACGCTTGCACAATGAAACGAGCGCATCTAACGCACTCTTGGGAGCTTCTTTCTTTTCCATAAATTTGTTACCTAACTAAAGAATTCGTTCAATTCGCCTATTAGTATACCGCATTTTTGATTTTTTCGCCAATCTATCCAAATGGCAATGCAGTAAATTCACGCGACCTTACTTACGCAATGCCATGCGAATCAAGTCTTGAACCGTTGCTTCGGGGTGCTTTTCATAGGCCGCTTGCACCAAGGCGCGCGCATCATCAGGCTTGTTTCCGAGCGCAACCAAGGAGAGAATCGCGTCGCGCAGGACGGCTGGTGTCGCATCGTCTCCGCGTTCTTTTCCGCGTAAGGCCACCGCTTCTAAGGGATTGACCTTATCCTTTAATTCCACGATAATGCGTTCGGCGGTCTTCTTTCCTACGCCTGAAATGGAGGAGAGACGCTTCACGTCGCCTTCTGCGATTGCGGTGGCCAATTCCCCTGGCGTCAAACCGCTGAGCACGCTGAGGGCTAATTTCGGCCCAATGCCCGAGATGGTGAGAAGGGTGCGGAAGAAGTGGCGTTCGCGATCGGTGTGAAAGCCGAAGAGGAGTTCATCATCTTCACGCACGACATGGTGCACAAAGAGGGTCGCTTCCTCACCTAATGCAGGCAGACGGTCAAAGGTGGAGAGCGGAACCGCCAGTGCGTAGCCCACCCCAGCGCACTCGATTGTAACCACTGCGGGTGTCTTTTCAATGAGCGCCCCGCGCAACCGCACAATGTATGCCATAAAAAAGCCTTTTGTTAAAAAAGCGGCAGCATGCGAATGCCGCCGCATCAAAGTCGAAATAAAAATGGATTTAGTCGGTATTACGCATGCCGTACTTGCGAATCAGACGTTGCAGATACGCACGTTCAATGCCTGCGCTACGAGCAGATTGAGAGATATTCTGCGCATTACGAGCGAGCAAATCGCTCAAATAACGACGTTCAAAATCTTCAATAATCTCGTTTTTCAAATCCTTGAAGGGGCGATCTGCAGAGACCGTAAAGGCGGCATCTTCAACCTCTTCATCTACATCCAACTTCACTTCGCCACGCAAGAAGACGCCCAAATCCGCAGGAATGCGCCCCAAGGACTGCAGACGTTCTAAAAGCGAACGCATTTCACGGATGTTGCCCGGCCAGTTATAGCGACGCAAGAAGGCAACCGTGGCGGGTTGTTCACACCAATCGCGGATTGCTTCAGAGACGTGAAGGCGTTCGGCGATGGAAGACAAGAGCAACGAAATATCGTCCTTACGGCGACGCAACGCCGGCAATTCAATCACAATCACTGCCAACGCATACTGCAAAGGCGGGAAGAAGGCGCCATCACGCGCCATTGCGGCCAAATCTTGGCAGGAGGCGGCGATGAAACGAATGTCTTTACGCGTCTCAATTGCACGCAGTAAGAGGGGTTGCGCATCGGCGGGCAAACGGTCAATCGAGTCCACAAACAGCGTACCACCGCTGGCCAATTCCAATACGCCCTTCATCTCCCCTTCACCGAAAAGTTCGCGATGGGCTTGTTCCAGAGACGAAAAGGCATTGCAATCCAACACAATGAAGGGGCCTTCCTTACGGGCCGATTCATTGTGGATATCTTCTGCGAGTTCTTCCTTGCCCGTGCCCGACTCACCTAAAAGGAGCACGGCACTGTCGCAGGCGGCAGCTTGTTCTGCCAAATGGAAGACATGACGAATCAGAGGCGTGCGCCCAATGCTATTTCCAAACTGTTCACGCGCACTCATTGTCAGTTCAGGACGATCTTGCACCAACGGCACCACAATGCGTGTGCGCCCAATCTGCACCTCTGTATTCGACGACAGACGAGCCGAAGTCACCTTCACCCCTTCAATCGCCGTACCATTTGTAGAACCCAAGTCCTTAATCGTCAAGTTCCCATTCATATCCGTTGTGATTTCACAATGGCGACGGGAAACCGTAGAATCTGCGATTGAAAGGTCATTTGTCAAACCCGAACCAATCGTGTAAGGAAATTTTAACATCACATATTCACGACCCTCTAATGGACCAGCAGTCACCAATAATTTTGGCTTCTGACCAGCCCCACTTGTCGTTGCGACCGAGGGGATAACAATTGTGTGTGATTTAAGCTCTTCCATACAGAGTCCTCCGATGAAATTATTCCTTAATAAGATATCATAAAGCGCCCCCCACAAACCAAATCCGCCCCAACAAAACTGAAAAATCAAGACTCCCCAGAGAACCAACCCAAAGTCACCCCACAGAAAAACACGCCCCTCACACGCGATCAACAAAATGCTCCACCCATCCGCCCCCACGAAATCCCCTTGTTTCTTGCCGATAGCATGCTATTCCTTACCGTCAGCATACTATTTAGGTAAGAAACGGTTGCCGATAACAGCCCCCACCCTAAACGAAAGTCACCCCAAAAGCACCGCCATACACAACCTTTAAAGTATTTGTCTTCATGGCAGAGTAAATGCTCTTTTCGGCACACTAAACACCCTTCTTGGCACAGCAACAGCCCTTCTTGGCAAACGAATTACCCTCTTCTACTAATTAAAGCGCTTACTTCAGAATTGACTAAGGCTAAAACTGAAATCGATTATCATATGATTTT
>JAGCML010000160.1 GCA_017646485.1 Kiritimatiellia bacterium | reverse complement strand
GAAGAAGTCTTCCAACTTCTTATCCGAGAAGGGATAGTGTTGCTGAGCGTAAGGCATTGACCCCGATTCAAACCAGCAGTCCAACACTTCCGGCGTACGATGATAGGTGCGGCCATCCTTCTGGATGACAATTTCATCGATAAAGTGCTTGTGCAAGTCGGTGACCTTCACGCCAGAGAGCGCTTCCAACTCTGCCACAGAGCCCACGCAAATCATGTCGGTCGGATCATCATCGCAAATCCAAACGGGCAAACAAGAGCCCCAGAAGCGGTTGCGAGAGATATTCCAGTCCTTTGCTTCGCGCAACCAGTTACCAAAGCGGTTCGAACCCACGGCTTCGGGTTGCCAATGCACCTTCGCATTGTTTTCCACAAGGCGTTCATGCAAATCTTCCACCTTCACATACCAGGCATCAATGGCGCGGTAGATGAGCGGCGTATCCGTGCGGTCGCAGAAGGGATACGAGTGAACGATAGTCGCCTGATGGACCAACTTCCCATTTTCCTTCAACGTACGAATGATGTCCTTATCGCAATCCTTACAGAAGCGGCCACGCCATGCCTCTGGTGCAGGCGCCGTGAAGGCACACCCTTCATCCATCGGATCTTCAATCGTGATGCCCGCTGCGGCGCACACGCGGAAGTCGTCTTCACCATAAGCCGGCGCATTGTGCACGAGACCTGTACCATCGGTGGTCGTCACGTAATCGTCCGTCAAGACGACAAAGGCATTCGGCTTATCCTTGTAGTAAGGGAAGATGGGCTCGTAACGAATACCCTTTAACGCTTCACCCTTAAAGGTTTCCAAGATGTCATAGGCATCCGCCTTCTTGAAGACGGCGCTCAAACGTGCTTCAGCCAAAATGTACACTGCGCCATCTGCCTTGTCACGCACGGCGACATAGTCAATCGAAGGACCAGCGCAAATCGCAAAGTTCGTGAGCAAGGTCCACGGCGTGGTCGTCCACACCAAAAGATAGGCCTCATCGCCCCACCCTTCACGTGCACCTTCGGTGATACGGCAACGCACCGTGACGGCAGGATCCTGAACGTCTTTATAGTTGTTGCCCGCTTCAAAGTTCGAAAGCGGCGTGGACAACTTCCACGAATACGGCATAATGCGATGGCTACGATAGACGCGACCCTGGTCCCACAATTGCTTGAAGACCCACCACACACTCTCCATGAAGGAGGGTTGCATCGTCTTGTAGTCGTTGTCAAAGTCAACCCAACGCCCCATGCGCGTGACCGTGTTGCGCCACTGTTCGACATAACGCAACACCATCGAACGGCACTGTTCATTGAAGGCATGAATCCCGTGCTGACGGATTTCATAGGCGCCACTCACACCGAGCGCATCCTGAGCCAAAGCTTCAATCGGCAAACCATGGCAGTCCCAACCAAATCGACGCTCCACATAATAGCCACGCATCGCCTGGTAACGCGGCACCACGTCCTTAATCGTGCCTGCCAAAAGGTGACCGTAGTGCGGCAAGCCTGTGGCGAAGGGAGGGCCATCATAGAAACGGAAAATAGGCGCATCTTTACGTTTTTCAAGACTTGCTGCAAAGGTATTTTCGCGCGCCCACTTTTCTAACACAGCTTCTTCATTTTTAGCGAAGTCTGGGCGATTGGAGACTGGTTTAAACATAGGAATCCTTAATTGAGGAGCGGGGTCGGCTATTTTTAAGGCCGAACACCCGCATCATTTTTTCGGCATTACACGTGATAATGCCACTTAAAGTGTTGACTTCAAGAAAGTCTTACTTACTGCGAAGGATATTCAACACCGTGTCGCGATCGGTGGCGGCAATCATTGCTGCGCGCTTATCATCATCCATCAACGTACGGCTCACCGTGCCGAGGAAGGTCGTGTAACCCGAACCAGCAGAGGGCGGCACCAACATCAAAATCACCACACGCGTAGGCTGACCATCAGGCGCATCTGCTGCAAAACCTTCTTTGTGCAAGCCGATTGCGCAAATCAATTCATTCACCACATCCGTGCGGCCATGCGGAAGGGCGATTTCATCGGTCATCACCGTGGAAGCAGACATTTCACGGCGCACAATCGCCTGCTTCGCTTCATCGCGCTTATCCTCTGCCAATAAACCCGAGGCAACCAATGCGTCTGTCAATTCTGCAATGGCGCTGAAAATATCTTCGCTCTTTAACGAATTAATTACGATTGCCCGATCAAGCATAGTTTCATAAGTGCTCATCATCGTTCCTCATTCAATAGGGTATTCAATCACATATAGCGGACACGCAGATTTGTATTCTCAAGCGTGTCACGTTCCAAAATCTCATTCAAGGCCCGTCCCGCAGGACCTGGTTTCCCATCCCCGACGGGTTGCCCATTGTAACTCACCACGGAGGCAACATTCCACGTGGTACCAACAATCAAAATCTCACGCGCTTCGTAGAGTTCTTCCTCGCGAATCGAACGGAAGACCACGCCACGCACCAAGGATTCATCTTCCAACGTCTGCGCTAATTCTGCCACGCGGAACATCGTTGTGCCCGGCAAAATCGTATCCGGCGAAGGAAAAACCAAGCGGCCACTCTTCGAAATCATGCCGATATTTTCCGTCGCACTCTCGGTGATATGCCCCGCTTCATCCACGCCCACCACGCAGTCAACACCATGCAACATCGCCTCTGCACGCATCAAAGCGTTCGGCAAATAATTGCACGTCTTAATTCGCGCCATGCTGGGCGTCTTTGGAGGAATGTTACTCTTGCGAAGCGTTGCGCCCTCTGGATGCTTGCGCATAAAGGGTTCACCTGCGCCATAAATCAAAATGTACAGAGCCGAACATGCACTTTCAGAGGGTGCCACACCCATGCCGCCTGGACCGCGACTCAAAACAATACGCACAGAACACGCAGGTTGTGCCGCCGTTTCCAAGGCCTCAAGCACTAACTGACGCAAGACATCAAACCCCTTGCGAAAGCCCAACCCAATTTCATGTGCACTACGTTGCAAGCGCTGCAAGTGCGCATCTAAATTGTAGACCGCCCCATTTAAACACTTCAACGTCTCAAACACCCCATCGCCACGATGCACTAAATGATCATGAAACGGCACCTGCATCAACGCTGGATCCGTGACATATCCATCTAAGAGACTGGAGTAAAAGAGATAATACGGGACAGCACCCTCAATATTTGAGGTGTGCAACCGCTCTAAATAAGCTTCTGGTGTAATCAGTTTCATTGCCGTAAACGAACACGCATAGTGTAGCATATTCCCACCCATCGCAACCCCTTTTTTCACAAGAAACTTACGAAAATGAAGCAAAAAAACACTTCCATATAAGAAAAGAACGTCAAATCGCAAACAAACGCTCCCCTAATCCATTTCACCCCCTCCCCTCAAGCGCCCCCTCAGACCCTCAAGCCCCGCAAATGCGCCCTCGCTCGCAGAGCGCAGGAAATAGGGGCGACAGTTTACAGACGGGGGTGAGCGAGTGAAATGAGCGTAGCCCCCGGCCACCATCCCCCATTGTCCCTAAGCCCTGAAAGGGCGACAGACCCCTAAAATACAAATTTAATCTTCAAACACATACCGTTCATCAAATGACACCCCACTCGCCACGAGAAAGGCGCGATACTCATCCCTAAATGTTCTGCGTTCGTGATGCTTTTTTTGTTCTTGAATATACGCTTTTGTTTTGTCGAGAATAGATGGGCTGACCGAAAACGCCCCATAACCATCCTGCCAAG
>JAGCML010000159.1 GCA_017646485.1 Kiritimatiellia bacterium | reverse complement strand
TACGAAGACGGTATGATCACCTATATGCGTACCGATGGTATGAGCGTGAGCAAGGAAGTGCTCGCTTCTGTTATGTCCGAAATCACTCGTCTCTTCGGTGCCAACCACCTGCCCCAGACGCCTAATTTCTACAAGACAAAGGTGAAAAACGCCCAAGAAGCGCACGAACCGATTCGTCCCACCGATATCACCCGTAATGCACTTGACCCCAATGCAGATCCCCGTCAGGCAAAGCTCTACGATCTCATTTGGCGTCGCTTCATGGCAAGCCAGATGGCGCCGGCGCAGATTGAACGCACCACCATCTTCTTCGCCCCTGAAGAACCACCCGCATTGAACCGCGAATATCGTTTCTCGGCGACCACCTCGAAGACCATCTTCAAGGGTTACCTCGCCGTGTGGCCCAATACGCGTGCAGACCTTGAAGAAGGTGATGTCAAGCAGTTGCCGCACTTAGCCAAGGGCGACATCATCACCTGTAAGGACTGGCGATGCGTCAGTAAGGAAACCCAACCGCCCGCACGTTACAATGAAGCCTCTTTGGTGCGCGATTTGGAAGAAAAGGGCATTGGCCGTCCTTCCACCTACGCAGCCACCATTCGTACGCTTTTGGAACGTAGCTATGTGAACAGCGGCAAGGGTCATGTCCTCACCCCGACTGAAGTCGGCTTGAGTGCGACCGACTACCTTTTGGGCGAAGTGCCAGATTTCATCAATGTGGAATTCACGCGCCTCATGGAAGAAGCATTAGATAAGATTGCTGCCGGCGAATTGCCCTGGGTCAGCGAAGTCGAGGCTTTTTATGGCAAACTCTTAGAGTGGCTCGCCGCCGATGCCACACGCGTCAAGCGCATCTTGGACCTCCTCGGCACCATCACGCAGTGGAAGGAACCCTCCTACGGAAAGAATGACAAAATCGTTTGGAGCGATGAAGCCTTCTACAATGAAATGCGTGCAGCGTATGAACGTTACTGTGCAGACCCCTGCATTGCGACCGCCATCACTAAGCCGCAGTTGGCCACCCTCATTCGTATGGCAATCTCCTATCGTCACCTCCTGTCAGGTCTGGACGAAGTGATTGGTCCGCAACCCGGTGGCGAAGATGTGACTGAAATCGCAGCCCTCTTCGAAACCTTGGCCACGGCCACCTTGAATGATTGGGAACGTCGCTTCGTCTCCTCGCTCAAGGTGCAGTACGACACCAAGGGCGCCCTCTCCCCCAAGCAGGCGGCCATCTTGAAGAAGATCGCTGCTGGCGATGCGAAGACCGAACGCCCCGAAAACGAAGCCGCCGCCCAGGAACTCTTAGCCAGCCTCGACTCCGTCACCACGTGGAACCCGCCCATCAAGCGTGGCAAGCGCACCTATGACGACAAGGAGTTCGTCGATAGCTTGAAGTCCCAACTCGCTGAAAAGCACTTCTTAACTGTGCCCCAATTTGAGGCATTGAAGAAGTTGGTGCGAGGTTATCACGAGCAAATTGCCAACTATGCCGCACTCGCAGCAAAGTTTGAAATCAAAGAAGGTGCTCCGCGTCGTGCCGCAAGCACGAAGAAGACCACCACGAAGAAGCGTACCACCCACAAAACCAAGTAACGCAACCAAGGAGTAAGCTATGTTGCCGTACCATTATGAACATCACGTCAGAGTGCGTTATGCAGAGACCGACAAGATGGGCGTCTGCTGGCACGGCAACTACTTGCTCTATCTTGAAGAAGCACGTGGTGAAGCCCTGCGTGCCACGGGACATGGTTCTTATGCCGACATGGAAGCGGCGGGCGTGATGACGCCGATTGTGAAGATCAATCTCAATTATCATCGTTCCACCTTCTATGATGACTTGCTCACCATCCATGTCTATGTGGAAGAGCCCGTGCGTTCAAAGATTAAGTTCCGCTACGAAGTGGTCAATGAAGCTGGCGAAGCGATCTTGGACGGCGTGACGGAACTCGCCTTCATCACGGCAGACACCCACCAACCCTGCCGTCCGCCATTGGCCCTGCGTACCTTCTTCAAGTGAGTCAACCATGAATGACTTGATCCCCATCTACGATGCCATTCTGGAGCGTATCGCGACAGCTGCCCAGCGCGCCCATCGTCATCCCGACGAGGTCACGTTAATCGCAGTCACGAAGACGCACGGCCCAGACGTTGTGCGTGACGCCGTGGACGCTGGCATGGGCATCTTTGGGGAAAACAAGGTGCAAGAAGCCGCTTGGAAGATTCCCCTCTCCCCTGCTTGTGCGCGCTGGCAATTGATTGGTCACCTGCAGAGCAACAAGGCGCGTCATGCAGTGCGACTCTTCGAGACCATCCATTCGGTTGATAGCATCAAACTCTTTGATACGCTTGAAGCGGCCGCCCGTCAAGCAGGCACTCGCCCCGAGATTTACTTGGAAGTCAATGTCTCTGGCGAAGTCTCCAAATATGGTCTCACGCCTGAGACGTTGCCCCAGACGATTGAGCACATTCTGGAAAAGGGGCAAGCGCTCACGCTCACAGGTCTCATGACCATGGCGCCCTTTGACACCGACCCCGAACACGCTCGTCCGCACTTCGCCAAGTTGCGCACGTTGCGAGATGAGATGCAGACGCACTTCGGGATTGAGTTGCCCCATCTCTCAATGGGCATGACCGGTGACTTTGAAGTGGCGATTGAAGAAGGTGCCACCGATGTACGCATCGGCACAGCCCTCTTCGGTGCACGCCCGAAGTTGACTCGTCCCACGCTTGATGCGGACACCACCTCGGGCATTCTCTAATCTGGCGCATCTCCTTTCTCGCTCACGCGAGGCGGCAGTGCAAGCCGCTTTTCCGTTCTATCCCAACGCTTCCCATCATGACGTATCTCCTCCGCATGCTGCTTCAAGGGCTCTGCCTCGTCTTGCGTTGCTTGCCCAGCTGTCTCCTCCCCATTACTCTCCTCCTCTGGTGGTGGCAAACCCGTGACATGTGTGCTGGCTATTGCTTGGCAGGCTATGTCGTCCTTCAGGTAATCTACATCAGCATCATTGAATGGTGCCGACGTGACCGTGATATCACCCCTGTAACAGATCTTGAATTTGGCAACCCCAAGGCCGACAAGTGCATCATTATGGTGCATGGTTTCGCCGACACCCCCGAGGCATGGCGACGTGAAGCGGAATACCTCGCCCAAAAGGGTTACCACGTCATTGTGCCTGAGAGTGACCATGACGCAACCGCAAAGGTTTGGTTATTG
This sequence comes from Kiritimatiellia bacterium, assembly GCA_017646485.1. Taxonomy (GTDB): domain Bacteria; phylum Verrucomicrobiota; class Kiritimatiellia; order RFP12; family DVOR01; genus Spyradenecus. Next base: position 4,233 of record JAGCML010000159.1, on the reverse strand, counting down.
CGTCTTTTTTTAGCAATTCTTGCCGCTCGCGAAACCGCCAAGCACGTTGAGCTCTGGGGCCACTCCATGGGAGGCGCACTCGCCATCATTATGGCCACCACTGCGCCGATTGATCGTCTCGTCCTGTGGGCTCCCTTTCTCGCCCCCTACATGGGCACCTTTGCCTCTACCACGCTCTATCTTCTCCATCGCCTCTGCTTTATTTGGCCCTACACGCTCACCTGGTTCCCCAACAATCGTCGCGGCAAGGGCGAACCCGAAACCTTCTATCGCGTCCGTCGCGTCATCCCAACGCGCACCTTTACCGCGGCGCTTTCACTCCCCTTTGTTATCTCCTTGCGTCGCCTCTTCCCCAAAATCAAACCCATCATTCTCTTATCCCAACACGATACCGTGGTGAACAATCGCCCGGTTCGCCGTCGCTTTCCGGATGCACACTACCTTCTTGCGGCAAATCCGCGTTCCAGTCATGCCCTCACCAATGCGGTGGACTGGAAGGAGAATATTGACGCCATTTTAGAGATTCCCTATGAAACCGGCAATCCTCTTTGATATTGACGGCACCCTGCTCTATGCCAAAGGCCTCGGTCGCCCTGCCTTCGCAGAAGCCTTTGCCGAAACCTATGGCATTCAGGCTGACTTTAGCGACATCTCCTTCGTGGGCGCCACCGACACTGCCATCATCCGTGATTTAGCAGCACACTTTGGCACCACCTCCACGCCCGACAAGGAAGAACGTTTCTTCATCGCCCTGGCCGAACACCTCATCCCGCGCCTCCGCGGTGACAATGCTATCCATGTCTATCCTGGTGTAACATCTTTCTTAGCATCCCTCACAGAAAGTGGTAAAATGCTCGGCGTTGTCACTGGCAATATCCGCGCTACGGCATGGGGAAAGTTAATTTACGCAGGTCTTGCACCCCACTTCTCCTTTGGCAGTTACGCCTGCGATCATGCAGACCGCAATGTGTTGGCCCGCATCGCTTGCGAACGCGCCCATGCCCAAGGTGCTTGTGCGAAACTCCTCATTGGAGACACGCCAAAGGATATCCAAGCCGCACATGCCGTAGGACTGCCCTGTTTAGCCGTTGCGACAGGAGGGATTACGGCAGAAGAACTCCGCCTCGCAGGTGCAGATGCGGTCGTCAATGACTTCACCGACTTAGAGACCCTCATGCCGTTGATTGAAAGTTATCTGATATGACCAAACCGCTTCGCATCCTTGCCTGGGAGATTACACGCCGTTGCCCTATGGCGTGCCAACACTGCCGTGGCGCCTCCCGCAATAAGTGCTACACAAACGAACTCTCCACCGCAGAAGCGAAGCGCATCTTAGATAGCCTTGTTGCGGCCATCACCCCACCTGCTCGCAAGCCCATCATCATCTTCACAGGGGGCGAACCCATGTTCCGTGAAGACCTCCCTGAACTCGTTCGCTACGCCACCCGCTGCGGCTTCCCCTCCGTCCTTGCTCCCTGCGGACGCTTTGCCACCAGCGAACGCCTCGCCGAACTCAAAGATGCGGGCATCCGCGCGATCTCCCTCAGCGTTGATGGCGCCACCGCAGAAACACATGATGCCTTTCGTGGCGTCCCTGGTGCCTTCCAAATGGCATTAGACGCGATGGATGCCGCACGAAAGGTGGGCCTCCCCTTCCAAATCAACCACACCCTCACCCGTGCAGGCCTCAACAATCTCCGCACCATGCGCGACTTCGCCTTAGCCCAGGGGGCCACCCGACTGGACGTCTTCTTCCTCGTCCCCGTGGGACGCGGCTCCGCACTCTCTGCGCAATGCCTGACCGATACCGAAACCGAAGCCGCCCTCAATGAAATCCTCGCCTTAGATGACGAAGGTGTATTGCCCATTCACGTCACCTGCGAACCGCGCATCCTCTCCGTGGCCGCCACCCGTGAAACGCCCCCCAAGAGCCCCTTTAATGGGTGCATGGCAGGCGCCGGCTTCCTCTTCCTCAGTCACACCGGTCACCTCCAACCCTGCGGCTTCTACGAACTCCCCCTCGGTGATGTGCGCGAATTCAATTGCGACCTCCCCGCCACCCTTGAAGCCAGCAAACGCTACAATGCGCTCAATGGCGGCCCCATCTGCCTTGCCCGCGCCGCCGCCCACCGCGCCTAATTCCGCTCAGCGCCTTCTATCGCTTAAGATTCTTCACGCCCCGTCCTAACCTTAAATCCTCGGAGGGGCGCGGAGAAACTCAACGTTTTGAGCACGTTCTCTAATTGATTTTTGTGATACACTCATGATAAAGACAAGAGGAGGTTGTGATGCCAATCTATCGATTAGACGATAACTCGTTTGCCTTTCCGCCAGCAGAAGAAGCAACAGAAGACAATGACTGGATTTTAGCCGTTGGGGGAGATTATCACCCCCAACGCCTCATTGCCGCCTACGCACAAGGCATCTTCCCTTGGCCATTTCAAGAAGGCATGCCCATCACTTGGTTCTCACCAGACCCACGCTTTGTGTTAAAAGCAGAAGACTTACATATTCCCAAATCCCTGCTACGCACCCTCAAAAAAGACCTCTTTGAATACCGCGTAAATACGGCATTTGAAGAGGTTATGCGCGCCTGCGCCTCAATCCCACGCCCAAACCAACCCGGCACTTGGATTACAAATGATCTCATTAAAGGTTACTGCGAGCTCAATCGACTCGGGTTCGCCCACTCCTTTGAAGCGTGGCAAGAGGGAAAACTTGTTGGCGGCTTCTATGGTGTCGCTATTGGCAACTGCTTTTTCGGCGAATCCATGTTTGCGCGCGTTCCAGATGCCAGCAAATGCACCTTCGCAACCTTCGCCCGCCATCTCTTTGACAACGGGCTCCCCTGGATTGATTGCCAAACCTACACCGACCACCTCGCCCGCTTCGGAGCCAAAGAAATCCCTCGCGCCAACTACCTTAAAATGCTCAAAGAAGCCCTCAACCGCTCCTAATTCACCTTCTCGGCCTTCTATCACTTCTCCGCCTTCTATGGAAAAAGCATTGCGTTTTATGTTAAAAGCGTGTAGAGTATAAGACGATGATAGAAGTGCATTTAAGCGCGTGATTACCCCTCCTAAATGCCATACCTGACGCTTTTCAAAGGGAAACGCCATGAAAAAGTTTTTCCTCACCCTCTGCCTGCTTATTAGTGGCACCATCCTCTACGCAGCCACTGAAACCGTCAATGACATCGAATGGACCTATCAAGTCGTAAATGGCGAAGCTACAATTGGCACGGGTTTTCGCTCTTCCGCAATCCCATCATCTACCAGCGGCGCGATCACCATCCCCGCCACCCTCAGCGGTTACCGCGTGACCTCCATTGGAAATTATACGTTTTCCAGTTGCAGAAATTTGACCTCGGTGACGATTCCCGATAGCGTGACCTCGATTGGGAGTTATGCGTTCTTCTATTGTTCCAATTTGACCTCGGTGACGATCCCCTCAAGCGTGACCTCCATTGGAGATAATGCGTTTTACGGCTGCTCCAGTTTGCCCTCGGTGACGATACCTGAAGGCGTGACTTCAATTGGCAACGAGACGTTTTCCAGGTGTGAGAGTTTGACCTCGGTGACGATCCCCAAAGAAGTGACCTCCATTGGGGATTATGCGTTTTACGGTTGCAAGAGTTTGACCTCGGTAACAATTCCCGAAGGCGTAACCTCCATTGGGAAGTATGCATTTTACTATTGCTGGGATTTGACATCTGTGACGATTCCAGAAGGTGTGACATCCATTGGAAATTATGCGTTTTACGATTGCGAAAGTTTGACATCTATGACGATTCCCTCGAGCGTAACATCCATTGGAGATTACACCTTTTCAGGTTGCCGCAAGTTGACTTCATTTTTGGTAAATTCGGAAAATCAATTTTACGCGGCAATAAATGGACTGCTTTGTAGTAAAGATGGTAAAACGCTTATCGCATGTCCAGTCGGTTTGACTTCTGCAACAATCCCATCAAGCGTGACATCCATTGGGGATAATGCGTTTTACGGCTGCACGGGCTTGACCGCTGTGACGATTCCTGCAAGCGTGACCTCCATTGGGGGGTCTGCCTTTTTTGATTGCTCGAGTTTGACATCTGTGACGATTCCCGAAGGCGTGACCACCATTGGGGATTATACGTTTTTCAATTGCGAGAATTTGACATCTGTAACGATTCCCTCGAACGTGACCTCCATTGGGGATTATGCGTTTTACTATTGTTCAAGTTTGACCTCGGTG
>JAGCML010000002.1 GCA_017646485.1 Kiritimatiellia bacterium | reverse complement strand
CTGAATGGGGAAGTTGAGGTCGCGCACCATGCGTTTAATGACGGCGACCTGCTGAAAATCCTTCTGGCCAAAGACTGCGACATCGGGTTGGGCGATGTTGAAGAGCTTGGCCACAACGGTGCAGACGCCACGGAAGTGAATGGGGCGTTGTGCGCCGCAATAGCCCTTGGAGAGGACGGTTTCTTCCACCCAAGTGCTTGCATCTGCGGGATACATTTCGCTTGGCTGAGGCAAGAAGACGGCAGCTGCGCCTTCTGCTTTGCAGAGGGCGATGTCGTCTTCTTCTTTATGTGGATAGGCGTCATAATCTTCGTTGGGGGCGAACTGGGTCGGATTGACGAAGATGCTGACCACGACGCACTCACAATGTTTGCGCGCTTCGCGAATGAGGGAGAGGTGTCCCTCATGCAAGTAACCCATCGTGGGAACGAGGGCAACGCGATGCCCTTGGCGCTTTTGTGTTGCGCTCCACGCATTGAGGTCGGCGGCGGTTGTAAAAAGTTCCATAATGAAGGTCTCTTTTTATTGAAATAGGCTACGCCTTAGTGCAGACGTGCACCAGGAGCCGTCGGCGTGAGGGGTTGCATCACGCGGAAGGAACCATCTGGGTCGGTGCTTGCGAGGACCATACCTTCGGAGATGCCGAAACGCATCTTGCGCGGGGCGAGGTTGGCAATCATCACGACTTGTTTGCCGAGGAGGTCTTCAGGCTTGTAGCTGGCGCGAATGCCTGCGAAGACATTACGGGGCTTTTCTTCGCCGATATCAAGCGAGAGACGCAAGAGTTTATCGCTACCTTCCACGACATCTGCCGCCACGACTTGCGCCACGCGCAGGTCGGCCTTTGCGAAATCATTAAAGGTGATTTCTGGGGCGATGGGTTCGGGGAAGACGGTTTCTGCGGGCTTGGTTGCGATCTGCTGAATTGCCTTCTTCACATCCTTTTCATTGACCGTCTTCTGGGTCGCCTTGAGGTCTTCCTTCGAAGCTTCCACCATGGCTGCGACAGCCTTAGCGTCCACGCGTGCAGCGAGGTGTTCGTAAGCACCGATGGTGATATTCTCAATATCCTTTTCGGCGTCTGCGAAGGTGTAAGCGGTTTCACCGAAGAGGGCTTCCACCTTTTCGGTATAGGACGGGAGGATGGGCTTCAAGCAGATGGCCATGATGCGGAAGAGATTCAAGGTGCCCGTGAGCACGGCGCGTGTGGCATCAACGTCTTCCTTGACGAGCTTCCACGGCATCTTGCTATCAAAGAGTTGGTTGGCCTTATCTGCCATTTCGCGCACCAAGACCATCACGCGGCAGAAGTCGCGCTTTTCATAAGCGGCGGTCACTTCGGCAACCTTTGCACGGCATTCAGCGAGCAGGGCACGGCTATCGTCATCCATGGTGCTGAGGGTGCCGCCACAACTCTTATTAATCATCTGTGCGCCACGCGAAGCGAGGTTGGTGATTTTACCGACGAGGTCGGAATTGACACGGTTGACGAAGTCATCAAGATTGAGGTCCATGTCATCAACGGTGCCATTGAGCTTGCACGCGTAGTAGAAACGCAAAGCCTGCGCAGGGAGGTGTTCCAAGTAGGTGGCTGCCGAGATGAAGGTGCCCTTACTCTTACTCATCTTTTCGCCATTGACCGAAAGGAAGCCGTGAACGAAGACCTCGGTGGGCGTGCGATAACCAGAGTATTCCAAGAGGGCCGGCCAGAAGAGGCAGTGGAAACGTGCGATATCCTTGCCGATGAAGTGGTAGACCTCTGTTTCGGGGTTTTGCCACCAGTCAGCGAGGGTTTCACCGCGTTCCTTTGCCCACTGTTCAAGGGTGGCCATATAACCGACCGGTGCGTCCAACCACACATAGAAGTACTTATCCTTTTCGCCAGGAATCTCAAAGCCGAAGTAGGGCTTGTCGCGAGAGATGTTCCAACCGCGCAGCGGCTCATTGAACCATTCCAAGAGTTTGCCAGCGGTGGCGGAGTCGGTGTGTGCCGGGATCCACTTTTCAAGGAAGTTGCGGAAGGGTTCCAATTCGAAGAAGAGCTGTTCGCTATCGCGCATGACGGGCTTTTCGCCGCAGACTGCGCAGTAGGGCTCAAGGAGTTCGCCAGCGTTGTAAGTGGCGCCGCAGACTTCGCACCCATCGCCGTACTGATCCTTCGCATGGCACTTGGGGCATTCACCCTTCACGAAACGGCCCGGCAAGAACATTTCGCAGTGGCTGCAGTAGAGTTGCTCCACGGTGCGACGCGAGATGTG
>JAGCML010000158.1 GCA_017646485.1 Kiritimatiellia bacterium | reverse complement strand
TATGCAACGTCTCGGCACGTGCAAGGGTGTGGTCGTTATTGATGACTCCAAGGCCACCTCTCTCACGGCGACACAGGCGGCCCTCAAGATGGTTGCCCCTGCGAAAGCACTCTTAATTGCAGGCGGTCAATTAAAGGAAGATGATTTAGACTTCCTTGATGTTGAACTTGAAAAGACCGTCAAGAAGGCTTATCTCATCGGTGAAGCAGCCCAACCCCTTTACGAAGCATGGGAAGACCTCTGCGACTGTGAATGTTGTGGGGATATGCAAACCGCCGTCAACCATGCACTCGCTGACGCAAATGAGGGCGACGTGCTTCTTCTTTCGCCCGGATGCGCTAGCTTTGACCAATACACCGGCATGGCGAAACGTGGCGAACACTTTAAGGCTTGTGTCGAACAGCATGCCCCGATTATTCCCTAATCCATAGGGTTACAATGATGACGCGTGAAGAGATTTTACATCACCTTACAGCTCCCTCTGCGGCAAATTTATTTGCTGAAGCGCGTCAGATTCGTCAATCCACAAAGGGGAATGGCATCTTCTTGAGAGGCTTAATTGAACTCTCAAGCATCTGCCAACGGAACTGTCTCTATTGTGGTATGCGCCATGATAATCCGAAGGTGCATCGTTATGCTATGCAAGACGATGAAATCGTTGCTTGTGCGGCACTCGCTGCACAACTTGATTTCGGCACCGTCGTCCTCCAGGCTGGCGAATGTGAACGTTTGTGGACACGAGAACGCGTCTCAACGTTAATCCGTCGCATTAAAGCCGAAACTGGACAAAAGGTCACCCTCTCCTTGGGTGAACGCAGTGAAGCAGATACGGCCGAATGGAAAGCCGCCGGTGCTGATCGTTATCTCTTACGCTTTGAAACCACCGATCGGACGCTCTTTAATCAAATTCATCCTGGTAGTCCGCAAACCGACGAACATCCTCGTGTTGCTCAGTTGTTACGGATGCGTGAGCAAGGTTACGAAATTGGAAGTGGCGTGATGCTCGGCATTCCTGGGCAAACGCTTGATTCCGTTGTTACCGATTTACTTACCTTTCAGACATTGCAACTCGATATGGTCGGCCTCGGCCCCTATCTGCGTCACCCTGAAACGCCTTTAGGTCAATCTGCGCTTACTTCTGAAGTGCCGGTTTCGGTTGATTTCACTTGCCGTTGTTACGCCATCACCCGTCTATTATTGCCCAACGCCAATATACCCTCGACAACTGCTCTCTCAACGCTTGACCCAATCAATGGCAGAACGCAGGGTCTCTCCTCTGGCGCCAATGTCTTCATGCCGAATCTCACCCCTGCATTCTATCGAGAGGGTTACCAAATCTACCCAGGCAAGATTTGCGTCATTGCGCCACAAGCCGATAGTCTTGATGCGTTAAAAGCCACCTTTACAACACTCGGCTTACACCAACAAAACGGTTAAGACTCACGAATTTCCTCAAAATGCAAACGGCATTAAACGATTTTCTTGATGCAATGCGTTACAATCGGGGCCTCGCGCCTGCGACATTATCGGCTTATCGAACCGATCTCTTGGCGTGTTTCCAATTCTTAACGCGACACAAGATTACCGACCTTTCAGCCGTCACTTCAGAGCATCTGATTGCCCACCTCTCCAATTTGCAACAACGAGGCTTTGTCGAACGCACCATCTTGCGTAACATTGCCTCAATCAAATCCTTCTTTGGATGGTTACTTGAGGAAGAACGTATCTCAACCAATCCGACCGATATCTTTCCCAAAACGAAACGCCCGCAAGTCTTACCACGAACAATTGCTGAAAAAACATTGGGGCCATTGATTGATGCCATTACGGATGACTCGCCCATGTCCTTACGTGATCGTGCCGTTTTAGAGTTACTCTACGGGTGCGGATTGCGATGTGCCGAACTTTCTAATCTGACCCTTCACAATATTGATTTCAAGCAACAACTCCTCCGCGTCTGCGGTAAAGGTCAAAAAGAGCGCGTCGTTCCCTTTGGTAATCCTGCTAAAGAAGCCCTCAAACGCTATCTCGCTTGGCGAACCCGCTACGCTGAAACCTTCGACAAAGGAAAACAAGCGCGTAAACTGTTGGCCCCCAATGCCCCACTCTTCCTTTCCCCCAGAGGAAAAATACTCCGACGCGCCACCCTCTCGAAAATTGTCCGTGAACGCATTCGCCAATACCTCCCCGACCCCAATGCACGTGTAACCCCACACGTCCTTCGCCACGCCTTTGCCACCCACCTCTTAGACCATAATGCGCCGCTTTTAGATATTCGCGACCTCCTCGGTCATACCTCTGTGGCCACCACACAAATCTACACCCACGTCTCTGACCGTAAACTCAAAAACACCTTTAAAAACTGCTTCCCAAGAGCATAAATCACACCGTTTCACGCATTCATTAAAGGCAATGAATTGACCCAGCAGGTCTTCCCACATCAAGCCGTCGCGGTTTTTGCGGTAAACAACTGTTTTACATCCCTGTTTACGAACCCATCATTTCCTTCGCACCAATGGTTGCCCAAACCGTTGAACACGCGAATACATCAGCCCCATACCGATGAATGAAATGAGCAATAATGCTACTCAAATCCAATGGGTTCATTTCTTCGGCCCTTCGTACTATTTTCTAGACAGGTATAAAAAGTCCCCGGCCAAAAATTGTACTATTTAAGATTTCTTCCCGAGGTCAATTCTTAGACTAACTGCACCATTCTGATACATAATGTGTCAAATAAAAAGTGCACCGAAGAGGTGGTAAATGGTTGAAGATGTGCGAGTTAAGTGTGCATTGATATGTGCACCGAACGAGCTGAATGTTGCGTAGAAAAGAGACGATTTAGCATTCTTTCACTCTGTGCTTGAAGTTTTACAGC
>JAGCML010000157.1 GCA_017646485.1 Kiritimatiellia bacterium | reverse complement strand
TCTCCATCAACCACCTCATCTTCGCGCCCCTCATGGGCATCGCCATGGCCGCTTCTGTTCTGGTGGGCCAACGCATCGGAGCGGAAGATCTCTCTGGTGCCACGCGCGCTGGACGCCGTTGCGTGAACATTGGTTTAGCCTATGTCCTCCTTATGGTTATCCTGATTGGCACCTTCCACGAAGAGATGTTGCACTTCTTCTATGCGAGCAACTCCCCCTTCGCCTATGCCGACTACCTCCACGTTGGCAAAATGCTCACCTTCATCTTCCTTGCCTGGGCAGCAGGAGACGCCTTCAACATCATCCTGGGCGGCGCACTCAAAGGCGCTGGCGACACCCGCTTTGTCATGATTATCATCGGCATCATCTCCTGTGTACTGTGGTTGCCCGCCGTCTTCATCTTCTACTATTTAGGCTATGGTATTGTTACCCTCTGGTGGACCATGCCCGGCTACGTCTTTTTTGCCGCCACCGCCTTCGCCTGGCGCTTCTTTAGAGGCGACTGGAAAAAACACAACCTCATCCACTAATCCCCAGGGCCCGCACATCCTGCCCTATTCTTCTTATCACATGAGGGGCGACGCCGCGCCCCTCCGCACCACTCGTATTCTCCCCCTCCACAGTGGGAGGGGGCCACGATAAAACCCACACACACATCTCCCTAATCCACTAATCCACAGGGCCGGCAGGCCCGTAATCCACCGATGCGCAGCATCGTAATCCACAGCGAGCCCTGCGAGCGTAATCCACAGCACGCGCAGCGTGCCTCCCCCCTTTTCACATTCATTAAAAAAAAAGTACTTGCAATGTCAATTCCAATTGTGATACTATACCAACTCAATCAATGAGGAAAGCAGACGGATTCCTCGCTATCGTTTTGTCAGAATAACGCAAGGATATTGACAATGCCTAACATTAAGAGTGCCGCTAAGCGCGTGAAGACCGCAGCCAAGGCTAACCTCCGCAACCGCTCCATCAAGAGCGAATTGCTCACCTTCCGCCGCAAGGTTGAAGAAGCTATCGCCGCTGGCGACAAGTCTATGGCTACCGCAGCGGTTTCCACCTATGCATCTAAGCTTGACAAGGCTGCTAAGCGTGGCGTGATTAAGAGCAACACCGCTGACCGTAAAAAGGCTCGTACGGCAGCTGCTCTCGCCAAGCTTGCCTAAGCTTGACCAAAGTAAATCTTTACATCTGAAGCGCGCGGACTCCCGTGCGCTTTAGTGTTTTGCGACTGATACGCATCCCCCACCTTACAAAGCAAATCCACGCCCCAAACGACGCGCCCGAAAGCCCTATGTTGAAACGCCTTTTACAACGCCTCAGCGCAATCCTTGCCCTCATCTTCGGCAATGGGTTACTCGTTTATGGGAATCTATATGCCTATGACCTGCTCGAAGTCGTTAGCAACCTCTTACGCTCCACATTGCTCGTCAGCCTCTTTTACGCAATCGTTGTTGCCCTTATCACCCGGCACCTCTGGCGTGACGGACTCCTTCCTGCCCTCGTGATGACAGGCACCTTTTCCGGAATCATTGCGTTAACCCTCCGCATTGCCCCCTTCTTTGTGCTAAGCCTTAACATCCTCTGCGTCTTTGCAGTAGCCCTCACCTTCCTCATCTCATTACTCCTTGCGGCAAGTGGGAAATGGTCCGCCTTGCGCAAGCTCCTTGTATGGCACCTCCAACTACTCGCCATTGCAAGCGCCCTTTTTGTCTTTTGCGCCCTCGCGATTACCTAACCGCGCCGATTTCCAAACGCCACCTCTTTGAATAACACACTCTATGAACCCCGTATTAAAACGCTTATTACAACGCCTCGGCGCCGTTCTCGCACTACTCCTCGGCACCCTTTTAGGTGGCATCGGCATTATTTTCCTAACGCGCTACATCTACCTTTTTATCTCGCGCCCCAATTTCATCCTGCCAGACCTAACGGTCTTTACGTTGAGCCTCCTCCTTGCGATTGGGATTGGTTGCATTGAAAAGCAGGTTTGGAAACGTGGATTACGCCCTCTTCTTGTGATATGGAGTCTTTGGGCAATCTGTCTTTCAAGCACACGTTGGGGTCCCTTCCCAAACAATTTGGCCTACTACCTCATCTGCACGGGACTCATGAGCATCACGCTCATCATACTCACCTTTAATACAATGATAGCCACCGCCACCGCGAATAACCCCAAACAACGCGCACTCCTCCCGTGGCTCCTTCAAACCCTTTGCGCTACCGCTCATCTTATCGCGCTTCTTTCCGTATAATGCACGCCTACGAAACGCAACCACCGCCCCCGCCTTCACCCGCGAGGGCGATTTTATTTAAAGGAAACCTGCACGAAACGCGGCACCCACTGCACCCCTTTCCTAGCCCCACATCTTTGAATAACACGCTCTATGAACCCCGTATTAAAACGCTTGTTACAACGCCTCGGCGCCGTTCTCGCGCTACTCCCCGGCTATCATCTGTCGCCCTTCCAGGGCTGGGATGTGAGCGGATTTTATTTATGAAATGGTCAAAGAAAACGTTGGTATGAGTGGAGATATGTTAGTATAGTCTTGTGCGAAGAAGAGAAGGCGCGGATATGGGAAGTGAAGCAAAAAATGAAATTGTGTTGTTTAATTCGAAAGATGGAAGTTTGTCACTTCCCGTCTCTATTGAAGCGGACACCGTATGGCTTTCGCGAATGCAGATGGCAACATTATTTGGTGTTACACCACAAAATATTACGATTCACCTACGGAAGGTTTATGAATCAAATGAATTAACGAGAGAGGCAACTAGTAAGGATTTTTTACTAGTTCAAAAAGAAGGTACACGTTCAATTTCACGCGTCGTGACTTGTTATAACCTTGATGCGATTATTTCAATCGGCTATCGAGTTAATTCATCTCGAGCAACACAATTTCGTATTTGGGCCACGTCTGTTTTAAAGTCGTACTTATTGCGTGGTGTTGCGGTTAACCAGATGCGATTGCAACAATTGAATCAGACGGTTGAGGTCATGAAGCGTGTATCGCATACGCTGGATGCGGAACAGGTGTTGGATGTGGTGAAGACGTATTCAACGGCATTGGATTTGTTGGATGGGTATGATCATCAGTCGATTGCGAAACCTAAAGCGGAACGCGTAGCCGTCGAACTTTCTTATGAAGAGTGTAGAGAGTTTATTGATGGGATGCGATTTGCGGCTGAATCAACGTTGTTTGGAAATGAGAAAGACGGGTCATTTAAATCTGCGCTTGGTGCAGTGTATCAGTCTTTTGGAGGAGAAGATCTCTACCCTTCTGCAGAGGAAAAAGCCGCGAATTTGCTTTATTTGGTGACAAAGAATCACGCATTTTCAGATGGAAATAAACGTATTGCTGCGGCACTCTTCTTGTATTTCTTAAAACGTAACAACCTGCTTTTGCGTGAGAATGGCCTAAAACGTATTGCTGACCATACATTGGTGGCATTAACCGTGATGATTGCAAGTTCGCAACCGCAAGAAAAGGACTTGATGGTTAATCTCGTAATGACCTTTTTGCAATAGATAATCAAACCGAATTCGTCTACAATTCTCTTTAGCCCTCTCTTTTAATCACCATCGTTTTAGCGACGGAGGACATTCCGTTTACACCTCAATACAAACCTAACGCGCGGTGGTTTTCAATGACAATTCAATTAGTTTTCATTTCTTCAATCCTTTGTACTCTATTTGCCCAGTCAAACGGATTCATTTACAATCACTTATTTTGAATATTTTGGGCCTGTCTACATTAGGCTTAAAAACAGTACAATCTGGACGCTTCATTTTAAACAGTACAAAATCTTCACGGGCCAACACTTTAAAAAGAAAGTTGTCTGCACGGGAGAAAGGGGCTTTTAAAACGATACTGCATCATTCAAATTTAGCCCTGCAAATGCGCCCTCGCTCGCAGAGCGCAGGAAATAAGGGCGACGGTTTACAGCCGGGGGTGAGCGAGTGAAACGAGTGTAGCCCCCGGTCACTCAAAAATAAAATTCAGCCCTGAAAGGGCGACAGAAGACGATCTCACTAAGGTGCTCTGCCGCCCTTTCAGGGCTTGAAGGCGTAAGGGGATAGCAACCGGGGGCTACGCTCGTCTCCTCGCTCACCCCCGGCTACCATCTGTCGCCCTTTTAGGGCTGGAGTGTAATGACGAGCTGATTGTCTACGCATGAGAAAGGGGCTTTTGCCTGCGATGCGGCTAAGATTTTCATCAAAAAGCGGCGGTTTTACGCAAGTTTTTCGCGAAAAGATTATTTTTTTACTTGCAATAGGGGCGTTCGCTTTGTTAATGTACTCGGTGATGAAACGAAACGCCTATTTCTTTTACTTTACTGAGACTCCCGCGCGTGCTGCTCGGGCCATCCGATAATGTAATCGAACAGGATGACTTTAAGACCAGCCGCGCTCCCAAAAAGGAGAGGCGGTTTTTTTATAAAAGAAAGTGAGATAAAACGATGATTATCATCATGAAACCGACTGCAACGCAGGCAGAAGTGCAGACCATTTGCGACTGGATTACCTCGTTGCGCTATCAACCGCGCGTGACAACTGGCGCTGACCAGACGGTCATTGCTTGCATTGGCAACGAAATCAACCCGCAGACGGTGGCGCAATTAGAAGCGCTCGATACGGTTCAGGAGATTATTCACGTGAGTAAGAAGTACAAGCTCGTCTCTCGCGACTTCAAGCCTGAAGATACGGTGATTGAAGTAAAGGGAGTAAAAATTGGTGGCGGTAATATCCCTGTGATGGCAGGCCCCTGCGCTGTGGAAAGCTATGACCAGTTCCACGCTGTCGTCTCCGACCTCACCAAGCTTGGCATCAAGATTATCCGCGCAATGGTCTACAAGCCTCGCACCTCGACCTATGACTTCCAGGGTCTCAAGGAAGAGGGCATTCGTGTGTTGCGTGAAGTGAAGAAGGACTTCCCCGATGTGGCCTTCATTACTGAAGTGCCTGGCCCGAACCAGATCGAAGGCCTCATGGATGTCACCGATATCTTCCAGGTGGGCGCTCGCAACTCCCAGAACTACGATTTGCTCGAACGCCTCGGCAAGGCCGGTAAGCCCGTCATCCTCAAGCGCGGTTTGGCTGGTACCGTGGAAGAATGGCTCCAGAGCGCCGAATACCTCATGGCAAATGGTTGCACCGAAGTCATCCTCTGCGAACGCGGTATCCGCACCTACGAAACCATCACGCGCAATACGCTCGACCTCGGCGCTTTGGCAGCAACCAAGCGTTTGACCCACTTGCCGATCGTGGCAGACCCCTCCCACGGCGGTGGTAAGTTGGAATTGGTCATTCCGTTGTCCCGCGCTGCACTTGGCGCAGGGTGCGATGGTCTCTTGGTGGAAGCACACCCCGATCCGAAGCACGCCTACTCTGACGCTGCTCAGCAGATTCCCTCTGCCACCTTCGGCGACTACCTTGAAGCAATTAAGCCTTGGCACGAATTGGCCCAGGCGATGCGTCGCGCCTAAGGATGCTCTAACCTCCCGCAGCGAACCGTTTATTCGGCGCTGCGGGATGCGTTTTTATGGTTTGTATTCACGGACACATCTATGAAGTTGTATTATCTGGGTCCAGAGGAAACGTTTTCGCACCGTGCCGCCAGCCGCATGGCTAAATCTGGCGAGTCGCTTGTGCCGTGTATCCATTTTCGTGACGTTTTTCATAAGCTCTCCATTGACCCAGAAGGCGCGGCGGTTGTCCCCTTTGAAAACACTTCACAGGGTCCTATCACCGAGGTGATGGATCTTTTGGCCGAACATCCCGGCATTATCGCCGTGGAGTGCCGTGCGATTCCTGTTCACCAACACCTCCTCACGCGTGATTTGACCACGCCCATTAGCAAGATTCTCTCCAAGGCCGAAGCCTTAGCCCAGTGCCGTGAAACCCTCACGCGCATCTATCCTGAGGTTCCCCTCATTGCCGTCTCCTCCACTGCAGAGGCTGCACGCCTTGCAGCCGAAGACCCCACGCTCGCAGCCGTGGCAGGCGAATCCACCGCCGAACGCTATAAGCTCACCCTTCGCCGCGCAGATGTGCAGGATGTCCAGGGAAACACCACGCGCTTTTTCCGTTTGGAAATGCGCCAACCACGCAAACCCTTCAATAATTCTGCCGCGCTTCCCCCCACGCATGCGCTCCTGCGTATTGAGATTGACGACCATCCCGGCTCTCTCTTAGAGATTCTGCAAACCCTCAAAACGCTCGATCTCACCTTTATCCAGTCGCGTCCCCTCCGCGGAGAACGTTGGAAATATGCCTTCTTTATTGAGTTGCTCGTGGGCAATTCTGGCATCCCATTAGCCACCATCTTATCCAATTTACGCAATGTAGCGCGCGAAGTGCGCGTCTTGGGCGACTACTCCATCACGACGCAACCCTCCGTGCCCAATGCCGCCACGACCACGGCACTCTCCAGTCTGCGTGCCATGATTGCCGACATTGATGCCTCACTCATCCGCGCCTTCGCTGGCAGACGTCGCTATCGCTTAAATCCCAGCCTCTACGTGCACGCCGAACCTGTGGACATGCACGAATTAGCACGCGCCTTTGCGGTTGGCGATCCCACGGATCAGACCCGTCTCCTGCGTCGCTTCTATCTCACCACCGTCGTGCCCTACTTAGCGGCACGCGGTGAAGATACCGATCCACGCGAAGCACTCGATGCAGACACCGAGGTTATTTCGGCTTTGGCAAGACGATGCAACTTCTCGAAGAAGGTCATCGCGCGCAAACGTGTGGAATTGGCCCCCGAAATGCGCGCCGCAGCCCTGACAGGTGACCCCGATACGGTGGAGAATGCCCTCCTCAATACTGCCGTAGAAGAAAAAGTCTTGGCACGCATTGTCAACTTCGCCCGCGCCGAACACTTTGACTTGGAAGGCGGCCCCGAATCGGT
>JAGCML010000156.1 GCA_017646485.1 Kiritimatiellia bacterium | reverse complement strand
TTCAAGTCTTCACGCTTGAGATAGATGCGCCCCCCGAGACGTTCGCTCAAATTGCGGCAATAGTAGACGGGCGTTGGGCGTCCCTGAAAGTGTTTGCGAATTTGACGAAGTTCAGAGATGAAGTCATGCGACTTGCTAATGCGATAATACGCTTCAGCAATTTTCGCCATTTCAGCCTTGAGATTTTCGGGAACATAGGCACCACCATAGGGGCCAAAGTAACCATTCGCGTCAGGATAATCTTTAAAGTAAGTACTCATAGTATGTCTTTTGAATAAAGGGGTTAAGAATCAGAGAGAATAAAATGATAATGATTTATCGCCATCGCCAATATGCATTGGCGTTGAGCAGATAAACTTGATTCTTAATGGAGCTCATACAGATTATTTTGTACGCTTGACGAATTCTTTCGCGAATTCGATGTACGCCTGAGCACCCTTTGAGGAGGGATCGTAAATAACGACCGGCTTACCGAAACTGGGCGCTTCGGAGATGCGGACGCTACGGGGGATGACCGTCTTGTAAACCAATTTGCCAAAGTGGTTACGCACTTCGCTGACCACATCTGCAGAAAGATTGGTGCGGGCGTCAAACATGGTCATGAGGATGCCTTCCAAGTGAATGTCTGGATTGACACCATTATCATGGAAGCGTTTGACGACATCGGTAATCACGCGCAACCCTTCCAATGCGTAATATTCGCACTGCATCGCAACAACAACGCTGTTGGCTGCGGCAAGGGAGGAGGTCATAAGGATGCCCAAAGAGGGCGGGCAGTCAATTAAAACGTAGTCAAAGACATTCGCCATGAGGACGGGCTTCAACAACTCACGGACCACCTGCAAGTGGTTTTCTTGACGTGCAATTTCAAGTTCTGCACCCGAGAGGTCGAGCTCGGAGGGAATGAGGTTCACATTTTCAATGGGGGTCGCCTGAATAATGTCGCCAATAAAGACCTGATTAACCAGAGCTGCATAGAGGCTGGTGCCAGGCGTTGGCTGAATACCTAATCCGCTCGTCGCATTTGCTTGTGGGTCTAAGTCAATCACAAGCACGGTTTTTTTCATCTTCGCGAGCGCTGCGGCTAAATTAACGACTGTGGTCGTCTTACCGACGCCACCTTTTTGATTGGCAACTGCAATAACCTTTGTTTCTTTCATATGCATGATAGTATAGCACAACGTATTGTGCGATTGAGTAGGGTAAGAGGTGTTAAAAGGGGTTTTTTAGTGCTATTTTGAGCATTTTTCTCTCTACTTTTATGCGATAGAGAGAAAAGAGACGCATTCAATGAAAAGCACATGAATGCGTCTCTTTTTAAATTAACAACTGCTGGAAGATTTTTTAGGTGCAGTAGTGCGTTGCGTAACAACCTGTCGCTTAGCACGTGCCGGACTCTGAATCTTGCGTTTGGTCGTGCGCTTAGGTGCCTTCTTGAGGGTGGCGACTAAGCGCTTTTGGCCCTTCGGATCAGGGGCTGCGACGGGCGCAAGGCGGAAAATGCCTTCGGTGGCGCCGTATTGCAACAATGCATCTGCGAGAGGATCTTCAATCAAGCGCTCAAT
The DNA here is from genome assembly GCA_017646485.1 of Kiritimatiellia bacterium. Classification (GTDB taxonomy): domain Bacteria; phylum Verrucomicrobiota; class Kiritimatiellia; order RFP12; family DVOR01; genus Spyradenecus. Next base: position 5,597 of record JAGCML010000156.1, on the reverse strand, counting down.
TGCACGACGCAAAGGACGCGCCCCTTGTTCGGGGTGTAAGCCTTCGTCAATGATGAGTTGGCGTGCTTCAGGGGTGAGTTCAAACTGAACGCCCACCTCTTTCAGGCGCTTACGCACAGTGGTTAATTCGACCTCTAAAATCTTCTCGATGGCCTCACGATTTAACGCATGGAAGACTAAGATGTCATCAAAACGGTTGAGCAATTCTGGACGCAAGGTCTGCTTCACCTCTTTGAGGATGCGATCATGCAAATGATCGTGCGCCATCAACACACCCTTTGCTTGATCCCCAGGGAGGAAGCCTACAGCAGGTGCTTCAGCGGCAAAATTGCAGCCAATATTGGAGGTGAGCAAGATGACCGTGTTGCGGAAGTCTACGCGACGGCCTAAGCCATCTGTCAAACAGCCCTCTTCAAGGATTTGCAACAAGATGTGCGTAAGGTCTGGGTGAGCCTTTTCAATTTCATCAAAGAGCACCACAGAGTAGGGGTGACGACGGACGCGTTCCGTCAATTGACCACCCTCCTCATGCCCGACATAGCCCGGAGGCGAGCCGACCATACGGCTAACGGTGTGCTTTTCCATGTATTCGGACATATCCAAGCGCACTAAAGCCTTTTCATCTCCGAAAAATGCCGCGGCAAGGGATTTCGCCAAGAGGGTTTTACCCACGCCACTGGGGCCTAACAAGAGGAACGAACCGATGGGACGTGCAGGATCTTTCAAGCCAATGCGTGCGCGACGCAAGGCCTTCGCAATAACACGAATGGCATCATCTTGGCCAATCACACGCTTGCCGAGTTCATCCTCCAGCGTCAAGAGACGCGTGCGATCGCCTTCGGTCATTTGATTGACGGGAATGCCCGTGATATCTGCCACAGTCTGTGCAATCTCATTCGCCGTAATTTCAAGTGGCTTTTCACGAAGGGCTTGCTGCCACTTCGAGAGTTCTGCCTCAAAAATCGCCAAGGCTTCAAGCTCTTTGGTGCGCAACTTGGCTGCGGCATCAAAGTCGCTCCGTTCAATGGCTTTTTGCTTCACCAGACGAGCTGATTCTGCGGCTTGTTCAAGTTCAAGCAAACGCTTCGGGCGTGTTGCCACATCCAGGCGTAAGCGAGAACCAGTTTCATCGATAGTATCAATGGCTTTATCAGGAAGTTGGCGAGAGGGAAGATAGCGCGCAGTTAACTGCACCGCAGCCTGCAAGGCTTCAGGTGTGTAGGTAACACCGTGGTGGGCAGCATACTTCGGGGCAATTCCTTCAAGGATTCGAACCGCTTCTGCTGGTGTGGGCTCTTCCAATAAAATGGTTTGGAAACGGCGCTCTAAAGCCGCATCCTTTTCAATCCCCTTACGATATTCATTTAAGGTGGTGGCACCAATGCACTGGAATTCGCCACGTGCAAGGGCGGGCTTAATGATATTGGCCGCATCCATTGCGCCTTCAGAACCGCCAGCACCGACAATTGTATGTAATTCGTCGAGGAAGAGAATCGTATTGCCATCGCGAGAGACTTCGTCAATCACGCGTTTCAAGCGTTCTTCAAACTGACCACGGAATTGCGTTCCGGCGACAAGTAAAGCCATGTCGAGCGCTACCACGCGCTTTTTCAACATTGCCTCAGGCACTTCACGCTTGGCGATGGCTTGTGCGAGGCCTTCAACCACAGCAGTTTTACCAACGCCAGCCTCACCAATAAGGACCGCATTGTTCTTACTGCGACGGCAGAGGACGCGAATCAAGCGCTTCAATTCTGCATCTCGTCCAATGACAGGATCTAACGTGTCGCGCATCGCAAGCGCAGTTAAATCACGGCCGAAGGTGTCTAAAGCCGGTGTGCGCGTCTTTGCATCCTGGTTCATAGGGGGTTGGGCGGCCTGCTTTTTCCCATGAGGCGGTTCAGCAGGGGATTCCTGTTCGGGTTTCGGCGCTTTGCCCAATAAGATGTCAATTAATTTTTCAGGTGTAACCTTCAAATGGCCTAAGAGCGTGGCGCCCAAACCATTCCCTTCATAGCTGATGGCGATTAAAAGACACGTGGTATTCACTTCTTTAAGGTGATGCTTTTTCGCAATTTCATGCGCCATTTCACAGGTCTTTAAGGCACGCTGCGACCACGGAATCTTTTCTGCAGGTAAATTGTCTACGACACCACCTAAAACGGAGAGTGCTTCAGTGCGTTCACGTAATTCAGATGCAGAAATGCCAAGTTGTTGCAGAATGCGACTTGCCGAACAGTCTACGACACGGCAAGCTAAAACCAAATGGGCTGTTCCCACATGGTCATGGTGTAAGGCTTGTGCTTCTAATTGTGCCTGGCGTAACACACTGACGGCATTCGGCGTTAAATGCTCTGTTGATGGACGTCCCATGTTGCTAATCCTTCCTATTAATAATAGGTCCTACGACTGTAGATCCCACACGTTTATAAATCTGCGTTATCTTACCACAAAGCCATTGCATTTTAAATGGTGAAGTAAGAACTCTTTTGAAGACGCATGCTTGCGTTTCCAGTGTATCCTCCGGAAGACTGAAAAGCCCCGCAGGTGGCGGGGCTTTCGGTGGGGTTAGGCCTTTTGATCAGGGTCGCCTAAAATTGCTTCCTTAATCTCACTTGCCTTTTCCGTAGCTTCCGCGTTACCTTCTCTTAACCCCTTCTTGAATTCGCCAGAAGAGCGTCCCAGTGCTCGCGCAATCTCAGGAATCTTCTTCGCACCGAAAACGAGCGCGATAATCAAAAGAACGATAAGAAGTTGCCAAATGCCCATGCGCATAGGAATATCCTTTCTTTAAAATACGATTATCGATAAAGTCTTGTCGCACGTTGTGCGGCTCGATCCGCCTCACGCCGCTTCACAGTTTCACGACGGTCATATTGATTCTTACCCTGGCAGAGCGCCAATTCGACCTTTACCTTACCACGAGGACTGAGATAAAGGCGTAAAGGAATCAATGAAAGACCCTTTTGTTCCACCTTAGCACGCAAGCGTCGAATTTCAGCCTTATGCATCAAAAGACGGCGTGTTCGAAGCGATTCGTGGTTGAAGCGATTGCCGAATGCGTAGGGTGGAATTCGCACCTGCATCAACCATAATTGGTCGCTTTCATCTACCTTACACCAAGCGCCAAGTAAACCACCTTCGCCATTGCGTAAGACTTTGACTTCTGTGCCGACCAATTCAATCCCGGCCTCATGCTTTTCAAGAACGATGTAATCATGCGTCGCCTTACGATTGACTGCAAGGTTGCCTGATACTGTCTTGTATTTACCTTTAGATGAAGCCATTGGAATGCGGAAGATTAGACGTGGCGGCTCCAGCGCGTACGCTTTTCGTCGTGTTCTTCGACCGCCTGCATGTCCACACCAGCCATCACGAGGCCTTCAGCAATCTCGCGAAGGGCAATGTCAGACTTGTCTTCAAACTTTGAAAGCGGCTTTAAAAAGGGACGTTCACCACGATTCAACTGCTTTGTGCGCTGGGAAACGAGGTTCACCAATACAGGAATGCTTGGGACGCGGGTGCGTGCTTTTTCAAGAACTTCGAGATTCATTGGAGTCTCCTAATTAAAAAGGGAATTATTGAGCAGGCACTTCAGCAGGTGCTTCAACCTGACGATCTGCCAAGGAGGCAGACTGTAAACCGCCACGCATGCAGTAAGCGATCGCCAAGCTGTTCAAAATCAAAATAATACCTAAGACAACCGTTGTGCGAGATAACACATTGCCAGTGCGACCGCCGAAGACTTCTTCGCCGAAACCACCGCCAAATGCAGAACCCATGCCGCCAGACTGATCTTTCGGGGGTTGCAACATAACAACCGCGACCATCAAAAGGGCAACAAGAACTTCAATAACGAACAACAAACCAAGCAAAAACGCCATATGTGCGCATCCTTTCAGTACTAAAGTGCGCGAATAATAGCAAAAAAAGCCTTGAATGTCAAACCTTTATCTATGAAATAGAGGTATTGAAATGGGGCCTGCTTCAAGTTTGTATCTACTCTCTCTCACTTTTTACTGCAGTCGGTTTGACTTTTACTGAACTCGCTCTCACTTTTGTGGTTGCCGGCTTCGTAATCGGTTTCTTTTTACTGTAGTCGGTTTGACTTTTTACTGAACTCGCTCCCACTTTTGTGGTTGCCGGCCTCGTAATTGGTTTCATTCTTCATGTAATCGCTCTTATCTTTTATGGTAATTGCTTTTATTGCTTACTGCAGTCGATCTCACTTTTTCTGTGATTCACCACGCATTTGACAAGGAAAGGCTGTACTTTTTCAGGAAAAAGGGTAGGATGAAGGAGGGGCTTTGGTGTGAGGAAAAATGAGGTAGGGCGGAGTTAGAAATGCGAATGGTAGCATTTTCAAAATGAAAAAGGGTTGTTTTGAAAAAGCATATAATCCTTCTTGATTTTCAATAAGGGTGAAACCCTAAAAGAAAATGGTACCATATTGCTGGGGTAAATGGTACCATATTCTTTTAGTAAATGGTACCATTTTCTTCGGCAATATTAGCCTTTTTCAAACGCAAAACAAGACTTTTCCAATTTCAATATTAGCCTTTTTCATTTTCAAAAAGGGTACACTTTATTTTTTGTGCCTCTTTTTCCCTCTCACGGCCTTCAATGAATGGTGTTTGATAGGGGGCAGTTGAATGGTGTTTTTCGTTGTTTTGAGCTTCAATCGCATCGAATGTGACGATTAATTTGCAAAAATCGTTGTCTTGGGGTATCATCTCCATAGGTGAGCGATAGTTTGATATAATTCTTGTTGCTTGAGGTGAAGGGATGAGAAAGCAGTTTATTTATTATGTTTTTGGCGTAATCGCGTTGCTGTCATTTGTGGAATGCCTCATAAATGGTTTTTTGTGGGTGCAGGGACTGCTTTTGGGTGATGCGGCGTTGGCGGTCGTGTCGCGTGAGATTGAGACGGTGTTGGTGGCGAACGATTATTGTTTGGTGGGCGGCTTTCACGTTGAAGAAGTGCTAACGTCTTGGATGGCCGCGTTGATTGGCCATGCTTGGTTGTGCGGCAGTGCGGTGGGGGTGCTGTGGTGTTATGTCAAACGTCAATCGTTTTGGAAACGCCTTTCGCCGCGCGGTGTGCGCATCAGCATTTACGTGGGGGAGAGTTTCATCTTTATTGCGCTACTACTGATGTGGTTCTGGACGATGGTCGTGGCAAAACCGTGGTGGGCGCTCGACGCCCTCAGTTGGGCAGACATTGCGCGAATCCAACATCATCTGCAACTGCATGAGCCCGCAATTAACTATTCACTCGGCCTCGCGAAGCACCTTTGGAATGCGCACAACCTGCTCCTGCTGCTTCTCGGGTGGTTTTCGTTCGTCGCGACACTTTGTTGGGCCGTGCGAGCGAAGCGGAAGACGCATTAAGAAGGGATGAATGATGCGGAATTTGGCGCGGCCGACACGATTGAGTGATCCGGGTGGGGATTTTGGTGAGGAGGAATTGCGGTCCATTCTTGCGACGCCAGATCAGCAGATGGGGTTTGATGAGTTCAATTGTCTCTTTCAGGGGCGGTTGCCGGCGGGAACGTATGGTGAGGTGATTTACTTCTTTCCGATGATGATGAATTACC